>NZ_JBNDML010000009.1:0-259490 GCF_050436565.1 Paraburkholderia sp. GAS42
TACGTCAAGAATGTATTGTCGAACACGGTTTACTACGCGGCGCTGTTTGATGGCCACCCGCAATCGCTGACGGAGCGGCTTGGCCAAATCGAGCCTCGATGATATCGTCCGCAACGCTGATCCGCGGATCGCTCGGGTGCAGTAAGTGCGGCTGCATACGCGACACTGTATAACGATCCTTCTATCTCTGGATGACCTCTCAACACGGAACCGAGAAGGTGAAGCTGAATTTCGCCAGCCGCGATTTAGCGACACGATACACATACTGAAGTCATGCATGTATGTCATGTCAACGTTCGCCAACGGTTTTTATATCAAACGGGCCACACCCGACTCGCCCTCCTGCCCCGCCCGTGATGCCCGCTGATCGGCCATAGCTGCCGTTGGCGCACCCATCGACCAACGGCGGCTATGGTCAGCGTTGCTGACGCCAGTCCCGCGGGTAGTTTGAACGGCAGAGTTGCCAAAACGCGAAAGGCCGTGCCTACATGAAATTCAGGCGCCGAGTATTTCCCAAGTTATGTCGGAGCGATAGGTAAACTACTCGGCGTCAGATAGCGGTTATGCTATATCGAGTGAAACTCTGTAAGTAAAAAATGGACTGGGAAAAGTGGCGAACGCTGAATCCACGGCGATTTGTGGAAAAACTTGACAAGAAGCTTCGACAAGGCCTGACGAATAACGACCTCATCGGACTATACAACGCGCTCATGGTCAGCGTGCCCGACGATCCGAAATACTACGCAACACTATCCGACCACATCCGCCTATTCTTCCGGCGAAAGAAACTTCCGACACAAGCGGTCCTTTTTGACGAGCTTAGTGCCAGGGCATACTTTTCAGCTGGCGACCCGGAGAAGCTATTTGCCTGCCTGCACGCAATGCTGGACATTAGCGACAGCGCCGAAAGCATCACTGAGGTGCTTGAGATAACAAAAGGCGCGTTAGACGACATAGACGGCATGGGTGCCAGCATTGACCATCGTCCAAAGGTGATGGCTGCCGCCACGTCAATTTATGAACGACTAGATCGAAAGCGCGATATCGCACTCGTTCATATTAAGGCAGCGATGCACTACTCGACGTACGGCGCCGGGGCAGCTGCGTACCGGAGCATCACGGAAGCGGGAGAAATAGCAGAGGAACTGCAAGATATCGACCTTCTCTGCTCGGTTCTCGAAACCATGCAATCTACGGCCGCGGACTTATATGCACACGAGGAAGCAATCAAGATTGCCGATCGAGCGTTTGAACTCTTTGAGTCGAGAGACGAAGCTCCTCCTCCGTCATTTTTGAGCAATTCCGCCGTTGTCCGGATGCGGATCGGCGACTATGAAGGCGCATCTAGGGACCTGCGTATGGCGCTCCAAACATGCCCAGCCGACTCGCCGGCTCGCTACCACTTGACGCTTAATCTTGGAACTTGCCTGCGCAACCTGAACGACCTGCCTAGGGCGGCAGAGATGTTGACCGCGGCGCGAGAATTGATTGGGGACGATACAGGACCAGAAGCTCTGGTCGAGCTCGGCCTCAGCAGCTCGAGGCTGGCCAACTTAATGCCCGAATTTGGTAGCAGCGCTGCGTTTCTCGCCGACGCAGCAAAGGGGCTTGATTCGGCATTAAGACCTGTGCTCCGCTTACACCATCGACGCGGGCTACGTGAACGCTACATTCCCCGATTTGAGACAGCTATGCGAGAACTTCCTTCGGAAGGCGACTCTGATGCGCTCATAGATGTCGTGGCTGCTTTAAGGGGAAACGGGCTGGGGGATTGGCTTTCGGTTCTTGCCTGGAAAGCCTTGCTCAATGAGCGGGAGGACATTCCGCAGGCCCTAAAAGCCGAGATATCAAGAATTGTTGAAGTATTGCGCAACTTCGGCGTTCCGCATCTACATGGATATCGTGAGAAGTACGACGATGCATGGTCGGTCATAAACAAAGGTGCGACGTGGGACGATCTTTCTAGGGTAGTAGCGCAGTTGGCGACATATGAGTCGCCACCGCCACACTTCGCAGCCAGCTTGGCATCCACTTCCGCCTTACTTCGAAAACGCCTCGCGCATGGCGATGTCTTAGTAACCTTGACCTACTCGGGCCCGAACCCGCTGCTTTGGACCTTTTTTGGCAATCGCTATTCCCGCGTAGAGCTGTCATCGACCAACTACATGGAGTGGAAAGTCGCGGAGTTTTCTTATGGATTGAAGGAACTGACGCGGAGCGAATTCGCTCGCAAACTTCAGGATCTTGTGGCTGCATGTAAATTTCATTTGGAGCCAGTGCTTGAGGAGGTGGCGCGTATCAATCCAGGCTCCATACTCTTCCTGCTTGACTTTGGCGGTGCATTCCCCATAACGCCTGTCGTTCAAACTCATCCCCTCCTGCTGACGCGGATGCAATCGGGCGCGCTCGAAGTACGCCTCGTTCCCGCGCTGCATGCAGCCAACGATACAGTTGCCGGACCTTTGCACGGCGTGGCGGCGCTTAGCGACTCTGACGAAGACCTTCTCCTTCCGCCGTTCGAAGGACGCGCATTGGCGGATGCTTCCGGACTTGAGTTGGTGACATCGGATATCTCTGATGAAGACATTGAACTCGCAGAATTCGCAGCCAAGGCGGACGTATTGCTGGTATCTACGCATGGGCTTCCTGTCAGCCTTTACAAAGACCCGATCGTAGCTGCCATGAATGATGGCCACCCAATCAGCGTTGACGGCATGCAGCGGTTTGCGGCAGATCTTCCGCTGAAGCTAGTCCTCCTCAACACATGTCATTCCGCGGTGGGTGGGGCATCAAACTTCTTCAAACAATTTCGGACCAGTGACGCAGTGTCGTACCCCGCACTTTTTCTGCTCAACGGTCAGGCGGTGGCGACCGCCGCTCAGTGGCCTATTACCGATACTGTAAGCTTTGTGTTCACATGCCTAGTCGGCGATGCTCTACGCGAAGGGCTTGCTCCGCCTTATGCGGTCTCCAAAGCGAATGCAACTCTCCGTCGGCTATCAAAGGAACAAGTGCTGAAGTTGCTCGAGCGCATTCCAGACCCCGGAGCGCGAGAAAGGGCAGCGTTGCGCATGACAAATGCCCCTGAGGAAGGAATGTACTCTCACCCATACTTGTCGGCACCGATAGCGCTATTCGGGTTGCTTTGAACCGGTGATAATTGGAGCTTACTCGCGATGCATTTTTCACATGCTAATCCGAATAACTGTAGATGACTCCGTCCAATCGTGTCCCTGATCCGATTTCCGACCCAAACTGCAGACAACCATCCGAGAATGATGAACAGCATGGGGACGGCTTGCGGTTCATAAAGTTTTTGCCACTCGCTCGCATCCAGCCTGGACTGAGACGAGTTCGACTCTGGATGAGCATGCCAGTCTCCTAAATAATCGACGATTCCAGAGCCTTCCTCCCAGCGTGCGAGGGCAATATCCTGATGCGGCCGTTTCGCACGCGTGAAACGGAATCGCGAACGACGATCTCCGGCTTGTGGAAGCGTCGCGTCGATAACGTGCAAATACTCGCCACGTCTGTAACCGAGAAGGATTCCCCAGCTTCGGGAGCCGCCATGTCTCTTTGTCGATGTGGCATGATCATTTGCCGCACCTGTCGTTCAATCAGGATCTTTCCCTCGCCGATTAAACGATTGCTGCCTAAAAACTCTGGCAAGCCGGACATTTCTTTAACGGGAAGAGATCTTGATTTGGAAACTGCGTGAGGTCCGCATTCTCAATGCGGCGCGTCCGGAAGCGAGGTGTCGGACGTCCTCTTAGCCAGTCGATTACGACGTCGGTTGCCAGAGCAGCAGCGGAAAGCGGGCTTGATACAGCGTAGGGGGCAAACGATGCGCATCGCAACATCAGCCCGGCGGGTTTGATAGCGCGTTCGCTCGCATAGACGAGTTGTCGCAGTCGGCCGGCATTTTGTCAGGGCAAGCGCTCACTCGTTACAGTGAGCCTCGGAATCAACGAACGTTCGCAATTCCGCCGGCGTTGGCGCACGAGCGGAACCGCGAGCTGCGCGTTCTTGTGCATTCGTGACCTGCGAGTATAGGTATTCAACGTCAGCCCAAATCGTGCTGTCATTCTCAGCAACGGCAGCGCGGTACTTTGCGGTAAGGTGGTAGTAGTGAAAAAAACACTCGTAAAACTCGTGCCACGCGAACTCTGCATCGACAACCCCTCGACGGACCAATAATCCGAGCTGTTCGAAGTAGTCAATGACGGCATCAATCGAAGGGTGCGATTTACTTTGGTCTTGCTTCAGACTCTCAGCTGCAGTGGCCCTCGCCTTGCGCATCTGTTGACTGTCGAAGTACTCGCTGAGTTTGAGAAGAACGTCGACGCCAAGCGCGATACTGTTTTGCCGGACCTGTGCGCGAAAGCTAAACGCGGCGACAAAGAGGCCAGACACGGCGATCAGCGAACCAACGCACGTACCGAGCGAACCCACCATTGTCCAAAATTGAGTCGGGTCGGACAACATCAATGCCTTAACCGAAAGGTACGAGGCGAGGATGAAGCCGCCTAGCGCGAGGCCAGCGACGAACGACAGAGCGCACGGCAAAAGTGTCTTTTTCGTTTGCATTGATTTCCCCGTGTTTGCACCATACCGCGGCGGCGCGGCTGGAACTGCGTTTCGAACGACTATTGACCTGCTGTCTGCACCGACGCAGGAAGACACATTCGCGGAACTACGTGTCACGAGTGAACGAATTGACGCCAAGTGGCCGGGAAACTAAGCGTCGGTGAAACGATAGAGTTTGGACAGCTCGATTGTTTCACTTCCGTTGAATGTTTCATGGAGCGAGCGACGGGACGTCCCGTTAGGATAGGTCGTCATTCTTGCATGACGTTGTCGTCCCTGTCCTCAAGTAGCGCATCCAGAACCTGATCGAGCCAATCGCGCATGTAGTGCGCCATTGCCCGCGGCGGCACATTCGGGTCGAGCCTTACTGGCTCGGCGGATGCGAGCGGAACGGGATATCGTCCCCGCCATAACACCACTTCGGCCAAATCCCGGCAGATGTTTCGCATCGCGCTCTTGTCGTCTTCGGTGCGGAGAACCGATTGAAACTCCGCTCCAAAGAGTTCTGCTGCCTCGGCTAGGGCTAGCAGGTTGTGACCGTTCGAAATGGAAACGCCTACCGCTCTTAGCTCGGCGTGGGTGGCCTGCCCCGTTCCGTCCATCGCAACCCGAACTTCGATCTTGGATGGGTAGCGTTCGACGACCCGTGCTTTAAGCGCAGTCTCGAGCGCGAGACCATACAGGAGCTTTGTCGTTTCCAAAGCCTCAAGCGCTGCCTCCAAATCCGGCTCTGCGTTATTGTTCCGGGCTTCCGCGACGGCTTCGACGAGTAGCTTGGAGAACTCGTCCCAAAGTAAGTTGGCTGATCGTCGCAATGCGCGGGCGTGCTTTCTCCACGCGCCGGGGTTTCTCGATTTATCGAGGAAAGCGGATGCAAGCAAGACGAACCTCCTGTTGGTTGACAGTGAAGCACGGGAGTACGCCGGCGACATTGTAGAACGCACAGTCAAGCGAAGGGAGCCTGGAAGGGGCGGGTACTCGCCCAATGAATGACTCAAATGCGTTTTGCATGCAAATAGCATAATTTGTAGAGATCGGCGATGAACCGCTATTCGACGAACGCGCGCCAAGGTGCTCGTTCGAGAGTGGCCGTGCCGCTGGATTTCGTCACCCATGCCACCTGATCCAGCGCTTGTCCACTACCGAGGCTTGGCTGGAGGGCGAGCGAGCGCGCTGATTTACGGCGCGTCTACCGCGGCGAGAGTTTCGGTGACGGAGTCGCCCATGCTAGCGAGCCGCACAACTGTGCTAGGGTACCGCCTGTTGATGCCCCGCTCACATCGATCGAGAGCGGCTCTCATGCCTTTCATCGCATCGGGGAGCCATCGCCGGCAGAGGGCACGAAAGGATCGAATTTAATCCGGTTACTCGTTCTAACAAGAAGAAGCTGAGAACTGATGCGCTTCCTGCTCGACACCAACGTACTGATTCCACTTGAGGACTCTGCGTTGCCTCTGCAATCCAATCTGGCGAACTTCGTCAGGCTGGCAAACGCGCACGGCCATTCGCTGGTCTACCACCCGGCATCCGAAGAGGACATTGACGAGGACAGAAATGAAGTGCGCCGTGGACAAACGCTCCAGAGATTGAAGCAGTACTCTCGGCTCGAGCATCGCCCACAGTGTCCGTGGAACGATGCTAGCACTCGGCGAAACGATGCCGTCGATAACGAAATCCTATATGCCCTGTCACTACACGCCGCGGCAGCATTAGTCACCGAGGACCGTGGAATCCACGACAAGGCGAAGGCGCGTGGGCTTGTTGATCGCGTATATACGATCCAAACTGCAGAGGATCTTCTGCTGCGCTTGCACGAGAGCGTCAGCGTCCGCCTGCCAAACATCGATGATGTACCCCTCTACGGTCTCACACCGATCTTGGGAAGTCCGTTTTTCGACAGCTTAAGGGAGGGCTATGCTCCATTCAACCAATGGTTCCAGGATAAGGCCGAGGAAGGGCGGAAAGCTTGGGTTCACTGGCATCGTCCGGGTGAACTCGGTGGCATTTGCATATACGCACGACAGGATAATGAAAGGATTGCCGAGCGGTTCACAATTGAAGGGACGGGCCTCAAACTAGCAACGTTCAAGGTGGGAGAGACCAGCCGAGGCCGTAAGGTAGGTGAACTCTTTCTCAAGGCCGCGTTCCAATACGCGTCGACGAATCGGCTTCAGAACATTTTCATCCACGGAGACGAGGACCGACACTACTTTCTGTTTGAACTGCTCGTCGACTTTGGCTTCGAACATGTCGGCTTCCATCCCGGGAGCAATGGTCGCGACGCCGTCTATCTTAAAAGGCATCCATCAGTCGCGCCAGATGAAGCGCGGCCGCCTTTCGACTATCTGCGCTCTTACTTTCCACACTTCCGCTCGGATGTGACTATCGGCAAATATGTCGTGCCAATCCAACCGCAGTACCACGAGATTTTGTTCCCAGACTTTCAGGGTACATCGAACACTCAGGCGAATTTGTTTGGGCAAGACAATCAGGCCGGAAACGCCATCAAGATGGCATATCTATGTCGCGCACAGACGAAGTCGATCAAGCCCGGTGACATTTTGTTGTTCTATCGCTCCGTGGATGAGCGCGGGCTGACGAGTATCGGAGTCGTGGAGAGTTATGAAACGCTTCACGACCCTGTGTCGATAGTCGCACGCGTAAAGCGCCGGACCGTCTACACGCTTGGCGAAATCGAGGAAATGGCGACAAAGCCAACCAAGGTCATTCTGTTCAGGTTCGTGAGACACCTCCCCCGGACGTTAGGGCTAGACGCACTCTTGAAGAACCACGTGCTCAATGGGCAACCACAGAGCATTACAAAGATCGAACATGAAAAGTTTGAAACCATCATTTCGCTTTGCGGATGACATAGCCCTTATCTCAATTCATCCTGAATATGTCGAGAAAATCATCGCGGGAGAGAAGAACGTCGAGTTCCGTCGGCGCTGGCCAAATCGAGTCATCAGCACTTTGGTCATCTATGCCACTTCGCCGGTGAAGCGCCTTGCCGCTGTTGTCGAGATCACCGAGGTCATAAGGGCTAGCAAGTCTTCCCTATGGCGAATTTCATCGGACGAGGGCGGCGGTATTACTAGACAGCGCCTCTTTGACTACTTGGATGGCAAGACGCTGGGGATAGCATTGAAGCTCGGCAAGCGGTTACCGCTCGACGACGGCCTCTTGCCGCACGAAGTCTTCGGCGCCCCGTTCCATGCTCCCCAATCGTACCGGTATCTGACCGAGGACGAAAAGAACGCATTGCGTCGATGCATGGAGGCAACGAGATGAACGTAGTGTTTGTCGGGGGTGTTCACGGTGTCGGTAAGAGCACGACTTGCGAATGTGTGGCGAGAACACATGGGTATGCACACATTTCCGCAAGCGACCTCATTCGTCGCGAGCGTGCTGACGCGGTCACGGCGAACGGAAAGCTTGTCACCGACGTCGAGGGAAACCAAGATCTATTGATACGTGGCTTTCGACGCTTCTGCGACTCAGGAAGCCGCAGCCGGTGTATCCTTCTAGACGGGCACTTCGTGCTGCGAGATGGTGAGGGCGATATTCAGCGCTTGCCTTTGAGTGTGTTTCGAGCCTTGGCACCCAGCCGCCTAGTTTGCTTAGAGGATGATCCTGTGGCGATCGCCTTACGACTGCAGCAACGTGACCTAAATGAGATGGGGCTCAATCAAGTTTCATCGCTCCAAGATCAAGAGCTCTCACATGCGCGTGATGTCGCGTTAGACCTTCGAGTTCCACTGACGGTGCTGCGCGCATTCGATATTGCTGGTCTCCAGAAACTTCTATCAATGCCGTCGCAGTTGTAACTGCGTTCCTCTGCTTACCCATGCATCCCTCGGTCTGCTCCGTGTGGGTGGAAGACGGCATTCGCCAAAGAGGTTTCGTTGCCGTCAGCGCATCCTTGTGCCGTGCCGATGGCGCAGCGTCGTGTTCGGTCGAGTGTCAACTTTCGGTCCGCGGTGTGAGTTCGCGCTGCAGGAAACCTGCCGACCGGTGGCTCGACGCCTCCACCGTCGGGAATCCGTCACATTGCTGACGTAGAACCCGGCCCGCGTCAATGTCGGCAATGGCCGAAAAGCCCACGGGTCGCTGGCTGGCAGACGACGATGACAGGCAAAGAGCGTCAAGACGTTACGCCGGGAGGATCATGAGCCGATCTGCCCTGCTCTCCACCGTGTTCGACGCCCGTTTGCCGCGATAACGGTTGCATCACCGTGCCGACAATCATGGCGAAGGTTACGAAAGAGCTGCTGGCGAACGGGATTCTCCGGACGATTGATATGTCCATGAGGCGCCTTTGCTGAACCATGTTTGAAGCCCCGTGCCGGTCGACGCTGACAGCCGACACCATGCGGCCTGTGTGACCGTGCTGCATTGCTGCCTCATGACGGGGCGTGGCCCGAGCAAATATCGGCGAGCTTGCCCGCCAGTTGGGACGCGACGGCCTCGTCGCCGAGCCCCATACCAGGCCGGCATTTCACGAGATGCTCTTCGGCGCCATCAAAGCCGTCGTCCCTGTCGTCGAGCGCGACCCAGCGCTGCAAACGGTGACGGGCAACGTAACGCCGCACCTGAATACCTCGCGCCGTTTGTTCCCACACGTGAGCAACCATATGCCTGGAGTGATACGTGGCGCCAACGACCCGGTCACGCAATGACTTTATCGGCAGTCTGTCGCGCGCCCGGTCGAAGCCAAGGACTTCGACCCAGGAGGTGGACAGCACGATCCGAAGCTCCGGGAACGGCGAAAGCAGGTCTTCCAGCAGCGGCGCGAACTGGAACAGGCTCGCATCAGGATCAGATGGCCGGATTCCTCGCCGCGTACGAAACGCGTCGCAGGGATGCAAGACGTTGTCATAGTCCAGGAACAGCACGGGCACCTTTCCCTCCGGGACGGCTGCAATGCCCGCATCAACAGCTGTTGTCGCGGACGCGTCAGGTCTGGCCAGCGCGTTCATCTGATGGCCCAAACCGCACGCTGCGCGAGACCAGACAATGCACTCATTCGCGAAATCATCGGCATATTCTGTGGCGCGCGCCGCAACGGTGCTCCCGCAATGGGCGGCAAGCGCATTGATTCGAGCGTCCAGTGACGGCGCCACCGGGTTATCGCCCAGGACGCTGCGGTGGTGCATTCCGGGTGAGCGATCTGAATCAGCCTGAAGGCGCACGCGGGGCATGCTTCATCGACAGGCCGCATGGTCGGCGTCTACCCACACGAGCCTCACCTCGGCTAGCTTAGAAGCGGCCTGCTTGTCATTCTTCTCTTGCTCCAGTTTGTTCGCGAGCACGTCACGCTCCTTTTACACGGCGCTTAGGGCCTCGGTCACGGCGAGCTTCCGCGCGACCTCACCGGCATCGAGCTTGGACTTCAGTTCCTGGATCTCGGCTTCCTTAGCTGCGGCAGCCTTCTGCAATTCGCTGGTGACCTTAGTCTGGGCGAGTTCGACGGCGTTCCGCTTGTCCTGCTCGGCCAGTTCAAGCCGCTCGTGCAACTGCTTCTCAAACTCCTTGTCGCGAACCTGCTTCAGGATGTCCGCGTACCCGGCCTCGTCGATCTTAAATGCCTTCCCACAGTGCGGGCAGATGATTTCATGCACGACTACTTACCCTCCACCTTGGCCAGGATCTGCATGAGCATCTCTGGCACCGCGCCCTCGGCCTTAAGTGTTGCCGTCCGATATGCGAGTTGATTTTTTGCGAGACTGATACCTGCCGCTGCCTCGACGTTTTTGCAGGCCGCGATCCATTCGGTCCAGTTCGCCGACAGGAACGATTCAAGGTGATCCTGAAAGATCGCTACCTCATCAGCAACGATCCAGGAGCGTTCCTTCGCTCCGAATTCACGGTCGTGCCCGTCCTGGTTTTGGCAGTCCACTGGCAATTGCCTGTCCAATAATTCCGTGCGTCCACGGCGCGCGGACGCCTGGAAAAATTGGACACTGAGCGCCTCGGATAAAAAATCGAAAAGTAGTCTCTTCGTGACAGATCGCCGCACCGTGCACGTCAACGGTGTCTTGCCGCGCTACCCCCATCCAGCGCCCCGCAGCGGGCGATCGCCGGCCCGGACGACTCAGGTACCAACGAACAATGCTGAAAAGGTTGGCGTCGACGTCAACTGCTCAACCTCTTTACTGTCTGGGAATCCGGCCGCGTTCGCGAAATGCAGAAATCCGATCTGCTGGGTATTGCGAAGGCCATCAAACACGATTGAGGGGTTCTGAAAACCGAGCTGGTAGGTGCCGCGCATATTCATGTTTCGCGCAGCGGGCGCGCCCAGGATCGGGGTGTTATTGACGGCGCCGGTCAATTGAACGGGTCGGAGTTCGTTAATGCCGTAGTGGACATCGAACAGTCGGAAATGCTCTGCAGCGAGTTTGTCTACGGGTGCGCCCGTCATATCCGTGACGACAACGGAGATGGCTCCGCCAAAGGTGCCATCGGGAGAAACCGAATACGTCAATACGGCCGCGCTCATCATGTACGGGACAGACCTGCTCTTCACCGGTATCGCAACAGGGTCCAGTGTTCCAGTTCCAACTTTCGTCGCCATGGTTGTATCTCCTCGTCGCGTCCTGGCGGCGCCCCGTGTCGCCAGGTGCGCTCACGAGCAACCGGTCATGAAGGACCCTGTCCGGCGTTGAGCTCGCGCATGGCCAGTTCGATCACCGGCCGCACGCTGAGGTTCGTGTCGACGACAACTTCCGCCGGCGACCTGCCATCCAGTACGTCACGTTCGCGGATCATGAAGGCGTGCAGCACCCACACATTTGTCCCGGCGCTGATGAACAGCCGCAGCACGGCGCCCAAGCGACTGGGCTCAGCGTCAAATTGCCACTTCGGATACCGGCGCTCCTGCGCCTTTTCAGGGTCGGGGAGCGCGTACAGGCCGCCCTCCTCGTGCCGTCGCAATATTGCCGCCGCGTCCAGCCTGGCGTAGTCGCTGGCGCGGACAAGCGTCAGGGTATCGGCGTGCGCGTAAGCATCCTGTGCGAAACGCCTTCCGCGCATACGTGCGCGCGTCAGTGGATCATCCACCAATCCATCCGTGCGGTCTTCGAGCACGCGCAACGAGGCGTCTTTCAGCCGACGCGCGATGCGACCTGATGTGCGCCGTCGTATCGCGAAAACGTTGCCCATCCCGACTCCATTCAATCCAACGTTCGGCGGCCGGCCCGGCCAGAGCCGCGTCCGAAGACGTTGCGCATTGCTGCCAGCTTCGCAGACCTATACCTCGATGACCAGCGCCGGATCAAACGCGGGGTTTTCCCACTTCAGGGCGGCGGGCGTGCCGGCCACGTTCAGGTTGCGCGCGTAGCCTCGCGGGTTCGCGATCACGCGGGCGGCGCCCACACAATAATCGAACGAGTCATGCACATGTCCGTGAATCCACACATCGGCCAGGTCGAGGATATGACGAAGATCGCTCACGAAGCCGGCGTTCACAAGTTCACCCCGGTAGCGCGGGTGCACAGACGCGGGCGCCACACCATGATGGGTCACCACGATGGTCGTCCCGTCAAACGGCGTGACGAGCTGTTCCTGAAGCCAGGCGAACGACATCCGATGTTCGGCGAGGGCATGCTCCGGCAGGAAGAAGCCGCCATCGGCCGCACGGATCACCGTGTGATCGTGCATGAAACGGCGGGCACTCTCCATGCTGCGCGCCTTCGTGCGGTCCAGTTCGTAGTCGGTCCAGAGACAGCAGCCGAGAAAGCGCACATCGCCGATCACCAGCGCGTCACGCTCGAGATACTGGACCTGGGTACCCGCCGCCCGGGCGCGGATCGCGCCCGCCAGTTCGTCGTAGCGCTCGCCGTACGCCTCGTGATTGCCATGCACATAGATGACCGGCACCGGCCAGTCGGCAAACAGTGGCACTGCGTCCTCGCGCGATCCGATGTCGCCCGCCAGCACCAGCACATCGGCGTCCGCCTGGTGCACGGGCAAATAGTCGGGAAACCGCTCTCGCAGCATTTCAAGGTGGAGGTCGGAGGCGATCTGGATCCGCACGACGTATCTCTCCGCAAGTCGGTGGCCACAGCCGCACTGCGCCCGTTGGGGGGCGCGTCAACCGGCGTCACCCGGCCCGTCGAACGTCAGCGCGCACTCGAGCTCAGCCTCGCTCCCGGCGGTGAACTGGAAGCGGGAACAGGGTCTGAATTCGCCCTCGCGGGTCCGGTACCAGAACCACGCCGGACGGCCTGCGGGGCCGCGCTCGCGCCAGATCCCGGTGACCTGGCAAAGACCCGCCGGGCGGCCGTCCGCCGCACTGTCCAGCACGTACACCGAAAAGGCCAGCGGGGCGAGCTTGGGCGCAATCTCGAGCAGCGCTTCCGGGCCGCCCACCAGCCATCCGTCCGGCAGATGTTTGCCGGCCTGCTGCCCGCGCGCGGCGACCACCCAGAAATTCAGCATCTCACTGGTCCATCCGACACACCGCCACGCCTGATAGGGCTCAACAAGGCATCGTCTCACCGGATGGGACTCGGCCCAGGTGGTATCGGTCACTAGCATCGGAGGTTCCTCGCGATCGTGGTTCAACGCCTCGATGACTGCACCCTTACTCAACATGGCGTGTTGACTATCAACATATCATGATGTTACGCGAACCACCAGGTCCGGCCACGATTCATGTTGATAAACAACATGAGGTGTTGACCCGGTGGCGTTACCCCCAGAACAGAAGATCGCGTTGCAACTCGGCCGGGCGCTCGCCCGGGAGCGCACCGGTACCGGGCAGACCCAGGAACAGGTCGCGGAAATCCTCGGCGTCAACACGGAGACGATCAGCCGGATTGAGCGCGGCGCCACGCTGCCGACGCTGCCCCGCCTGCTCGCGCTGGCGGACCTGTACGACGTGCCCGTGGAACAGCTGTTTCGCCGCAGCTCGTCGCGCGTGCCCGACGTCGGGGCGGAGCTGGCCGATCTGCTTGGCCGCCTGAGCGACGCAGACCGGATCTGGGTCGGGCAGTGGCTGACGGAGCTGTGCCAGCGCCTCGCCGACCGCGCGCCGGAGCGTGCGGCTCGCCGGCGTGCCCGCTGAGCGGTCCGCAGCGCCGTATCGGCCCGGTATCTCTGCCAGCACGCGCCCCACGGCCCACCCACGGTCGGCCGCCCCGACCCGGGCGCATCGCCCTGATTGCCCTGCCTAAGCTGCTTGCCCCGGTTACACGCCGTATCGTTCGCTGGGCGGGACGGTTCGATCGCCGGGCCGGTGGCGGGCACGTCAGTCGCCCCCGCACCGTCAGAATGGCCGCCGCGCCGACGCACTGGATGCCGGATTTCACAGGAAGGCAGCCCGGCGCCGGTTGGCCGCGATAAGGCGGTTTATCGCGGCCAGCCCCTGCATTCCCGGCGCAAAAACGGTTTTCTGGCGTCAGGCCTGTGCGTAATCTAGACTGGAAATTCCCGCCTGCGCCCGCCCTGAACCCGCCTGTCCTATCTCGGGTGCGCTGGCGTTGCCGCCGCTGGAGTCCTGCCATGGCCCGCCCCGCCGCCGTCTCCCCCGACCAGATCCGCACCACCGTGCTCGCGATGCTCGCCGAGGCGGAGGTCAATTCCGACCACCCGCCGCCCACGCCTGAGCGCTTCCGCAAGGTGGTCTCAGTCCGCAAACTGCGCGCGCGACTCGGCGCCGGCGACCCGACGATGCTGTCGCGCGTGCTGAACACAATCGAAGCCGAGGTGGTACACGCCGGTCTCGCGCAGGTCGCGATTCCCGGGCTGCCCGATCCGATCGCCGAACAGATGCGCGCGCTGTGGCAGGCGGCCGTGGCCGTCCAGCTCGATGATGTGGCGCGCCTCAGGGATGAAGCGACGAAGGCCGCGGAAGCCTCGGACGCCTCGCGGCGGGACGCCGATCTGCGGACCGAGATGCTGAGGGTCGAACTCGCTGAACTGCGGGCGCAGCTGAGCGCACGCGACGGCGATCTGGCCAACCTGCGCGCGGACTGCCGCAGCCTGACCGAGCGGGCGGAGACGCTCAGGGCTTCTGCAGCAGGCCTGCAGGCGGAACTGGACACTGTCACCTCAACGCTCGCCCAGACCAGACAAATGCATGCAGACGAGTTCGCCGCGGTTCACGCCCGCTACGAAGGCCTGTCCCGGCAGTTGCTGCAGGAAACGGAACACCAGCGGCATGCGCTGCAGGCCGAGCGCGAGCGCCTGTCCGGCCAGATCGCGCAGGCCCAGGAGCGGGTGGCCGCACTTGAGGGGTTACGTGACCGGTTGCTGACCGAACTCGCCGGCGAGCGCGACGCCCACCAGCGCGCCGCCGCCGAAGCGGCCGCCCTGACGACGGTCGTCGCCGAACAACGCGCGCTGCTGCAGACGATGCAGGAAGGGGCGCGCCGGCTGGTCAGCGCCACTCCGGGTCGACACCGGAGGACCCCGGCCGCTTCGACCCCGACGGCGACGCCCTCCCCGGATGGCGCGTCAGCGCGGAGAAAGGCGCGATGAACCCGGCCCACTGGATCGATACCGCCGCGTCGCCACCGCAACCGCTGCCGGATTCCATTGAGGCGGCGCTCGACTACCTCGTCGGTGCGACCGGCCACCCGGTCTACATGCACTGGACGCTGTCGCGGCTGAAGCGCGGCTGTCCGTCACTCGCGGACGCGAAACGCGAGCACCCCACCGTGTTCGCGCTGCTGCTCGAGCACGATGCCGCCGTCGAGTACTGGGATCGCGGGCGCCTGCGGATTGTCGCGGCGGACGATGCGCCCCCACCCGAGACCATCCTCGAACGGGTGTTGCACCAGCACCGGCGACGCTTCCACGAGGTCGCCGACGCAGACACCCTGCTCCCCGCGAACGACGCAGCGGCACCCGCCGCAACCGGCGTCTGGTTAATGACACTCGAACCGCCGCACACTGGCGCCCCCAATGTCACTTGTGCTGCCAGCACCACTGGCGGATGGCTCGCGCGGGCCGGCCGTTTCGTCAATCCCTCGATGGTCACGAACACGCTGGGCGTGACGGACGACGCCCAGGCGGTGATCCTCTTCCTGCGCGATCGCGCGGGCCGTTCGCCGCACACGCGGCGCGCGTACCTCGCTGACCTGCGGCGCCTGATCACCTGGTGCGAGCGCGAGCGGCTCGGGCCGCTGTCGGACCTGACGCGGCACGACCTGCTCGCGTACCGCCGCGCCCTCGAACTCCAACCCGGTCACGGTCCGGTCATCGGCGAAGAGACGCCCCCCGGCACCCGTCAACGTGCCCGTCACGGTCATCCAGTTACCCCTCGCGAGCGGTCCGCGGCGGTACCGTCCCGCGCACTCGCGGTGGTCTCGAGCCTGTTCCGCTACTGGCTCAAAACCGGCTACCTGACCGCGAATCCGGCCGCCGATCTGTCCGGCGGCGGTGCCGCACGCGCGGCCTGGACACCGACCCGCATCATGCCGGCCAGCGTGGTCGCGCTGTGCGACGCGGTCGTCGCGGACCTTGTACCGACCGGCCTCACCCCGCCCGTCTGGACACGTCGCTACGCAATCTGGTCGCTGTACCGGTATGCGGGTGTGCGGCTCGCGGAACTGGTGTGGTCCGACTCCACAGGGTTACCGCGGCTTGATGTCGACGCCGACGGCAACTGGACGCTGCACGTGCACGGCAAGGGCAATAAGCTGCGGGCCATTCCGCTCCCCTCCGTCTGCGTGCCGCCGCTGCGCGCATACCGGCTCGCCCGCGGGCTAACGCCCGAGCCGGGTGCCTTCGAACGGCTGCCGGTCATTCACAGCGAGAAGCGCGATGCGCTCGGCGCGAGCGGCCTCTATGACGAGGTCAAGGCGGTCTTCCGTGCGGCGGAAGCACTCGTCGCAGCCGGCGACGGCGTAACGCTCGCCCTGCTGCGCGCAGCATCGACGCACTGGCTCCGGCACGGCTACGCACACACGCTGGTGGTCGACCACGCGGTGCCGCTGCCGGTCGCGCAGCAGTTACTTGGGCACGCGTCTGTGCAGACGACCGCGGCGTACGCGAAGAGCGATCTCGCGCAGGCGCGTGCGTTTGTGGAGGGGAGTTTTCCGGCATCATAATCCGCAGGTCCGGCGTTCGAATCCCTGATTCGTCACCAGTTGTAGGAAAGGCCGCTGTTCCGCAAGGACCAGCGGCCTTTTGCTTTCCGAAGCCTTGATTTATAAGGCTTTCACGACTGCTGGGGCTAAATATTTTCGCCTGTCGACCGTAACAATGGAGCGTACCAATCCGCGTACGAATCAGTCCACTAACGGTCACCACTGGGCGAAGGCAAAGAGATGTCACAGTACATGTACAAACGGCCCGACAGCGAAAACTGGCAGTTCCGCCGTCCCGTCCCGCTGCACCTTCAGGAATCTATCGGCAAGCCCTTCATCACTGAATCTTTGCGTACGCCCACCCGATGCCTAAAAGGATGCACTACCTTCGCAGCTCGACTCCATCTTACTACACAATACCTAGTATGAAATGTCATTTTTTTACAACCTATAGTTGAGCCCCAATTCTAAAAACCGGACGGCAACCTCCAGTTCCGATAATTCGTAGAAAGCGAACAAAGTTCGACTCACAGGCCCTCACCGATGCTCCGGGTTAAGGCGCTGATTGAGCGCCCGCAAGTCAGCAATCAGCACTGGCGGTTGGACCAGCTGCATCTCCTCGCTATCCACGGTCCACAGCACGCGGAAGCTACACCCCCGCCGTTTCGACTGCTCGAAACCTTCCGTCGACTTCGGCCAAGGGCATCCGCGTCACTCGGCGCCGGGTTGAAAGCAGAACCGGTGTTGGCTGCAACTGAACTGATAGCTACCTGCGCCTACGCCGCGCGCGAGACAGAATGAGTGCCCTTAGGGCGCTCCTAACAATTTTGCCGGGGACAGCTGTGCAACCGGGTTTCGGCGAGGCGATGCGTCGCTCAATGAAACTGCTGGCAACGGAATGGCCAAAGGAATACCCGGGCGGCGCACTGGAGTGGCTGCTTGTCGAGCGATGTTTGAAAACGGATGGGGTCTCGGGCGCGGCCGAGGCTCGCGAATAAGCCCTCTACTCTTCGGCACGAAGAGTTCCATGCAGGCTATCAAATACAGCTATCGATAGACAAGATGGCGTCGAACTTGTGCATTGCAAAACAGATTTTTCCGAACCTGCGGACTTTGTTGTTTCCGAAAGGCGTTTTCAGCGTTGCCGCAGACTTTGTTGTGCCCCGATACTTTCTCAAATTTGAGCTTGACACTCTATCTTTCGATATATATCTTACGATATGTTTTACGACAAACGGAGTGTCGACCATGCGTCATCACCACCCGCATCATCACGATCATTCGTCCTGGCACGACCGCTGGGCCTACGCTGAGCGCTTTTCACTGTCTTCGCTTCACTCGCTGTGGCATGCGATCGGGCGTCACCCTCACCGGCGCGGCGGCGGGCCGTTCGGTGGCGGTCCTTTTGGCGGCGGCCCCGGTGGCTTCAGCGGCGAAGGCGATGGGTTTCCGCGCGGCCGCCGGTTCACGTCCGAGGACCTGCAGCTGCTTCTGCTCGCGCTGCTCGCCGAACGGCCGAGCCACGGCTACGAACTCATTCGCGCGCTCGACGCGCGCTCGAACGGTTTCTACTCGCCGAGCCCGGGCATGGTGTATCCGGCGCTGACGTATCTCGAAGAAGTCGGGCACGTCACGGTCGAAGTCGAAGGCAACCGCAAGCGTTACGCGCTTTCGGAAAGCGGTCAGCAGTACCTCGCGGCCAATCGCGAGCGCGTCGATCTGATGCTCGCGAAGCTCATCCATATCGGGCGCAAGATGGATTCGGTGCGCCGCGCGTTCGCCGGCGAAGAACCGGCTGATCCGAGCGAAGGCGGCTGGGTGCCTGAACTGATCGAAGCGCGTCGGGCGCTGAAAAACGCGCTGGTTCTGCGCACCAGTGCATCGCCTGACGAGCAGCGTCGCATCGCCGCGATCCTCGCGCGCGCCACGGCCGAGATCGAAGGCAAAACCGGCGATGCGCCCTGAACCCCTCGTTTATCTGGAGAACACCGCATGCTGAATACGCGTTCTGATCTGGCGGTGGTGCGCGTGCGCCATCCGCTGAAATTCCGTCTGCTTCAGGTGTCGCGCGTCGAACCCCTGACGCCGCATCTGGTGCGCGTTACGCTGACCGGCGACGATCTGCGCGACTTTACGTCTGCTTCGTTCGACGATCACATCAAGGTGTTTTTCCCCGCCCCCGGCGAAGACAAACCCGTGCTGCCGGTCGCGGGTCCGGACGGCCCGGTGTTCGCCGAAGGCCAGCCGCGCCCGGTCGCGCGGGATTACACGCCGCGGCGCTTTGATCGTGAAACGGGCGAACTCGTCATCGATTTCGTGATTCACGCGGTAGGGCCGGCTTCTACGTGGGCCGCAGAGGCACGCGTCGGGCAGTATCTCGGCGTCGGCGGCCCGCGCGGTTCGTTCGTCATCCCGCAAGGGTACGACTGGCATCTGCTGATCGGCGATGAAACGGCGTTGCCCGCCATCAGCCGTCGTCTGGAAGAACTGCCGGCCGGCACGCGCGTCGCGGCCGTGCTCGAAGTGCGCGATCCGTCGGCGCGCATCGAGTTCAATACAAAGGCCGATCTGTACGCGGTCTGGTGTTATCAGAACGAGCAGGCCGGGCAGGCCGAAAGCAGCGCGAACGAAAGCGGTCTGTTGAAAGCCGTGCGCGAAACGTTCCTGCCGGAAGGCGACGGTTACGTCTGGGCAGCCGGCGAATCCGCGACGATTCGCGCGGTGCGCCAGTACCTCACCGCTGAGTGCGGCATCGAAAAATCGCGTATCCGTGCGGCCAGTTACTGGAAGCGCGGCGCGGCAGCCGTGCACGAATCGATCGACGATTAATGTGTCCAGCCACTCTCAGGAAAGACACGATGGCGACGTCCGTCGCTATCGAAAAGAACATCCAGGATGCTATCGATGTACGCCTTGAATCCGACCCGTGAACGCAATCTGCTGTGGCTTCTGGCGTTGACGCAGTTCACCGTCATCATGGACTTCATGGTGATGATGCCACTCGGCCCGCAGATCATGCATGCGTTCACCATCACGCCAGCCGCATTCGCGACTGCCGTATCGGCGTATTCGTGGTGTTCGGGATTGTCCGGCCTGTTCGCCGCGACGTATATCGATCGCTTCGACCGGCGTCGTCTGTTGCTGGCTGTCTATGCGCTGTTCGCGCTGTCGAATATGGGGTGTGCACTGGCCGGCAGCTTTTCGCTGCTGCTGGTCGCGCGTGCCTTTGCGGGTCTGACGGGCGGCGTGCTGGGCTCCGTGATCATGGCCATCGTCACCGACGTGATCCCGCCCGCGCGACGCGGCGCTGCGACCGGCACGATCATGACCGCGTTCTCGCTGGCCGCGATCGCCGGCGTACCCGCAGGCGTGATGCTCGGTGCGCACTTCAGCTGGGCCGCGCCGTTTGTGCTGCTGGTCGCGCTGTCGCTCGCGATCTGGTTTGCGTGCATGCGCATCGTGCCTTCGCTCTCCGAACATCTGGCGCGTCAGGCGCCACCGCTGAAAGAAGTGCTGCCCGATCTCGGCCGGCTGCTCGTTTTTCCGCGACACCTGAACGCCTTCGCGCTGACGTTCGTCATGATGGTCTCGCAGATGCTCGTGATCCCGTTTATTTCGCCGATGCTGGTCGCGAACCACGGCGTCGAGCCTCAGCAGCTGTCGTGGATCTATATGGCGGGCGGCGCGGCGACGTTCTTCACGTCGCGGGCAATCGGCCGCTTCGCGGACCGTTATGGCCGACGCCGGGTATTTCGAATTTTTGCCGTGCTCTCTGTGCTGCCCGTGCTGTTCGTGACGCATCTGCCAGCGATGCCATTCCTGCTAGTTGTGCTCTTCTTCCCTTTCTTCATGGTTGCGGTATCGGGCCGCATGATACCGATGCAGGCACTGATGACGACCGTTCCCGCGCCCGGGCATCGCGGCGCATTTCTCAGCGCCAACAGCGCCGTGCTGGCGCTCGGCACGGGCTGCGGTGCATGGCTTGGCGGATTGATGCTGTCGGTCACGCCGGCGGGGCATATCGATGGTTACGGCATGAACGGCTGGGTGGCGGTCGCGCTCGTGCTGGTGGCGCTTGTGTGGATCAACCGTGTGAAAGCCGCGGACGAGCCGGCTTCGACTCTGGATCTGGGCAGCGCGGAGGTGCCAGCGAGCCGGTAGAAAGCGCGCAGGCGCAGCGGGACGCCTGCTGAGATCATCGATCAATGCACCGGTGCAACGTGCCAGCCGACGCCCTTCGTCACGCGTCCTTGTCCTGACGATAAAGCTTGATCACCGCCGAGAAGTCGAGCCGGCCCGCGCCTTTCGTACTCATCGTCTGATACAGCTGTTGCGCGAGCGCGCCGAGATAGACGGGCTGGCGCGCGAACTTCGCGGCATCGGTGGCAAGGCCCAGGTCTTTCAGCATCAGGTCCGTGCCGAAGCCGCCCGTATAGCCGCGCGATGAAGGCGCCGTTTCGATCACGCCAGGAAACGGGTTATACGTGTCTGAACTCCAGCAGCGCCCCGTCGACGTATTGATGATGCCGCCCAGCACGTTCGGGTCGATGCCTAGCGCAACGCCTAGCGACATTGCTTCCGCCACGCCAGCCATCGTGATACCAAGCAGGAGGTTATTACAGATCTTCGCGACCTGCCCCGTGCCCGTATCGCCGCAATGGACGATGTTTTTCCCCATCGCCAGGAGTACCGGTTTCACCTGCTCATACGCCACGACGCTGCCGCCGACCATGAACGTCAGCGTGCCCGCTGCCGCGCCGCCCGTGCCGCCCGACACGGGTGCATCGACGAACGTGTTGCCGTGCTTCGCGGCAAGCTCAGCGCACGTCTTGACGGTCGCCGGATCGATCGTGCTCGAATCGATGATCGTCACGCCTTTCGTGATGCCGGCGAGCACGCCGTCTTCGGCGGTGAGTACGCTCTGCACATGGGCCGCGGCAGGCAGCAT
Organism: Paraburkholderia sp. GAS42; assembly: GCF_050436565.1. Classification (NCBI taxonomy): domain Bacteria; kingdom Pseudomonadati; phylum Pseudomonadota; class Betaproteobacteria; order Burkholderiales; family Burkholderiaceae; genus Paraburkholderia; species Paraburkholderia sp. GAS42. The sequence continues at coordinate 21,571 of NZ_JBNDML010000009.1, forward strand.
CGTCACCACGCATTCGACGTCAGTCACGGCTGCTTTCGCCGAACCGGCCGCCTTCGCGCCTGCGTCGACCAGCGTCTGCACGGCCTGCGCGTTCAGGTCGAATACGTTGACCGTATGCCCCGCCTTCAGCAGATTGAGCGCCATCGGCGCGCCCATATTGCCGAGTCCGATAAAACCGATTTTCATGGTGCTGTCTCCGGAAAGATCGTGGTTTAGCGCAGGCTGATCGTCGTGTTGACGCCATCGTTCACGGTCGCGTCATCGAACCAGCGCGCGGTAACGGTTTTCGTCTGCGTGTAGAACTGCACCACCTGTTTGCCGTAAGGGCCGAGATCGCCAAGCTTCGAGCCGCGTGAACCTGTGAAGCTAAACGAAGGCACGGGCACTGGAATCGGAATGTTGATACCGACCTGGCCAATATCGATGTCGCTCTGGAACTTGCGCGCCGCCGCGCCGCTCTGCGTGAAGAGACCCACGCCGTTGCCAAACGGATTGCGGTTGACGAGTTGGATCGCTTCATCGAGCGTCGCCACACTCAGGACGACCAGCACGGGTCCAAAGATTTCGGTGCGGTAGATTTCCATGTCGGTTGTGACGTCGGTGAAGATCGTCGGGCCGATAAAGTTGCCGTCCTCGTAGCCGGGCACCTCAATGCCGCGGCCGTCGAGCGCCAGCGTCGCGCCCTCCTTCACACCTGCTTCGATCAACCCGAGAATGCGCTGCTTCGCTGCGCGCGAGACGACCGGACCGATATCCGTGTTCGCTTCGCTGCCTGCGTTGACCTTCAGCGTCTTCGCTTTTTCTACGAGATCCGGCAACCATTGCTGTGACGCGCCCACCAGCACGACAGCCGACGTCGCCATGCAACGCTGCCCCGCCGCGCCAAACCCTGCGCCAGCCAGTGCGTTGAGGGTCTGCTCGCGGTTCGCGTCGGGCAACACGACTGCGTGATTCTTCGCGCCCATCATCGACTGGACGCGCTTGCCATGCTCGCTGCCGAGGCGATACACATGCGTGCCGACGGCTGTCGAGCCGACGAACGAAATCGCCTTGACCAGCTCATGCGTACACAGCGCATCGACGACTTCCTTGCCACCATGCACGACGTTCAGCACGCCCTTCGGCACACCGGCTTCGAGTGCGAGTTCGACGAGTTCCATCGTCGACATCGGATCCTGTTCGGAAGGCTTCAGCACAAACGTATTGCCGCAGACGATCGCCATCGGAAACATCCACAGCGGAATCATCGCCGGAAAGTTGAACGGCGTGATACCCGCGCAGACGCCGACCGGTTGACGCAGCGTATACGTATCGACGCTGCCCGCGACATTCTCCGCGAATTCGCCCTGCTGCAAGGTGCCGATCGAACATGCATGCTCGACGACTTCGAGACCGCGGAAGATATCGCCTTCGGCATCGGGAATCGTCTTGCCCTGCTCTCTGCTCAACGTCTTCGCGATGCGCGGCATATGCTCGCGAATCAGCGCCTGATACTTCAACATGATGCGCATGCGCGCGCCGATCGGCGTGTTCTTCCACGTCTTGAACGCGTCATGCGCTGCGCGGATCGCCGCGTCGACTTCATCGGCAGTCGCAAACGGCACGCGTGCGAGCACGTCCTGCGTCGCCGGGTTGACGATGTCGCGCCATTCGCTGGATTTCGATTCGACGAATTCGCCGTTGATCAGCAGTTTGACAGTGGCCACGTTTGCCGGTTTGCTGGCGATGGTCGAAGAAATTGCGCTCATGCTGGATCTCCTGTGCGATGGCTGCAAACGCAGCCGGACAGCAATGCAAAAAATGACGGGCGGCGGTCAAGCCGCGAAAAGTATCCTGTTTAGCGGGCTAAACGTGTCTAGCGCAGATCGGGAAAATCCTCTTCCCAGTATTCGTCGGGTAGACGCGCGGGTTCGGCCTCGCGCTCCAGCTCGCGACGCCGCAGTTCAACGCGGCGGATCTTGCCCGAGATGGTCTTCGGCAATTCGCTGAACTGGAGCCGGCGAATCCGTTTGTATGGCGCGAGTTTTTCGCGTGAGAACGCGAACACGGCGCGCGCCAGTTCGGGGCCAGCTTCGTAGCCCTGACGCACGGTTACGAACGCCTTCGGCACCGACAGTCGCAGCGCATCGGCACTCGGCACGACCGCCGCTTCGGCAATCGCCTCGTGTTCGATCAGTACGCTTTCCAGCTCGAAAGGGCTCAGCCGGTAATCGGAGGACTTGAACACGTCATCCGCGCGGCCGACATAGACGTAGTAGCCATCGTCGCGCCGCATCGCGACATCGGACGTGTGATAGAAACCGTTGCGCATCGCCTGCGCGGTGGCCTTTTCGTTGTTCGCGTAGCCGGTCATCAGGCCGAGCGGACGTTGTGCGAGCGGCAATGCGATTTCGCCTTCGGTAGCGGGCTGATCGTCTGCATCGACGAGTTCGATCCGGTAGCCCGGCAGTGGTCTTCCCATTGACCCCGGCACGACCGGTTGACCCGGCGAGTTGCCGATCTGGCAGGTCGATTCCGTCTGACCGAATCCATCGCGAATCGTCACGCCCCACGCGTGACGCACCCGCTCGATGACCTCGGGATTGAGCGGCTCGCCCGCGCCGACAATCTCGCGCAGCTTCACGGGATACGACGCAAGCGGCTCCTGCACGAGCATGCGCCAGACAGTCGGCGGTGCGCATAGCGTCGTGACGTTGAAACGCACCAGTGCATCGAGCGCTTCCTTCGGCACGAAGCGCGGATTGTTGAAAATGAACACGCAGGCCTGCGCAGTCCAGGGCGCAAAGAAGCAGCTCCACGCGTGCTTCGCCCAGCCCGGCGAACTGATGTTCCAGTGAATGTCGCCCGGTTGCAGGCCGATCCAGTACATCGTCGACAGATGGCCTACCGGGTAGCTCTGATGCGTATGCTCGACGAGCTTCGGCTTCGACGTCGTGCCGGAGGTGAAATAGAGGAGCATCGGATCGCTGGCGTGTGTCGGGCCATCGGGCTCGAATGACGGCGACGCATCATAGGCAGCGCCGAGATCGATCCAGCCTTCGCGCGGCGTGCCGACAGAAATGCGCTTGACACCCGCATCGATGGTGTCGAATTTGGCAAGCTCGCCGCTATCGACCACCACGTACCGCGCGCCGCCGATCTGCACGCGATCGCGCACGTCATCGGGCGATAGCTGCGTGGCAGCGGGCAGGACGATCGCGCCGAGCTTCATCGCCGCGAGCATCACGTCCCAGAGTTCGATGCGATTCGGCAGCATCAGCAACAGACGGTCGCCGCGCCCAACGCCGATGCCACGCAGAAAGTTCGCCATCCGCGCCGAGCGCTCCGACATCTGCGCATACGAGTAACGCGTGCCCTCGCTCCCCGCGCCATCGACGATCATCAGCGCCGGGTTGTCGTTCCCACGCGCGATCAAGTCGAAATAGTCGAGCGCCCAGTTGAACTCGCCGAGCACGGGCCACGCGAACTCGCGATACGCGCTGTCATAGTCCGTGCGATGGCGAAACAACAGGTCGCGCGCCGCCAGAAAGCTTTTCGCTGCAGTCATCGTCGTCTCCTGATTGGCGCGCAGGCGCTCTATGTCGGGTCATTCTGCACTTAAACGTGTCGCGCGATCACCATTCTTTGTACTTCGCTGGTTCCTTCGTAAATCTGGGTAATGCGGGCGTCCCGATAGTGGCGCTCGACCGCATAGTCTTCGAGGTAGCCGTAACCACCGTGAATCTGGATCGCCTTCGAGCACACCTCTTCGGCGAGTTCGGACGCGTAGAGTTTCGCCTGAGACGCTTCCGACAGACACGGCAGCCCTTCGCTGCGCAGCCGCGCAGCGTGATGCACGAGCAGGCGTGCGGCGTTCAGACGTGTCGCCATGTCGGCAAGCATGTTTGCGATGGTCTGATGGTCCTTCAGCGCCTTGCCGAACTGGATGCGCTCGTTCGCGTAGGCGCGCGCCGCGTCGAAGGCCGCGCGCGCGATACCGATTGCCTGCGCCGCAATGCCGATACGCCCGCCTTCCAGGTTCGACAGCGCGATCCGCAGGCCTTCTCCCGGTGCGCCCAGCAGATTCGCTTCAGGCACGGCGCAGTCGTCGAGCGAGATCGGGCACGTATCCGACGCGCGGATGCCGAGTTTGCTTTCCGGCTTGCCGACGTTGAAACCCGGCGTCCCAGTCGGCACGATAAAGGCCGAGAGTCCACGCTTGCCGCGATCCGGATCGGTGACGGCGAATACGATCGCAACATCGGCGCGCGAGCCATTCGTCACGAACTGCTTGCTGCCGTTAATGGTCCACTGGCCGTCGCTCAACATGGCGCGCGTGCGCAGGTTATTCGCCTCAGAGCCGGCCTGCGGTTCGGTCAGACAGAACGCGCCGATGCGTCGTCCGGTTGCGAGGTCGTGCAGATAACGGTCTTTCTGCGCGTCGGTGCCGAAGTTCAGGATCGGACCGCAGCCGACGGAGTTATGCACGCTCATCAGCGTCGCGCACGCCGCGCAGCCCGCGGCAATTTCTTCGAGCGCGAGCGCATAAGCCACATAATCGGTGTAGGAGCCGCCCCATTCGGCGGGCACGATCATGCCGAGAAAGCCGAGCTCGCCCATCTGCGTGACGACTTCCGGTGGCAGTGCGCCGACGCGGTCCCACTCGCCCGCATGCGGCGCGAGACTGTGGACCGCGAAGTCGCGTGCTGCATCGCGGATCATCCGTTGTTCGTCGGTGTAGAAATCGTGCATCGGATCCGCCTTGCGTGGTGCGCTAATGTTGCGTGTGTGTTGCATCCGGCGTATTCGATGCCCGGCCGTTTCGCTGTGCATGACGCGCCGCGAAGGGTTGGCCTGCACGGTGTCGTCTTGTTGCGCTGCAGCGGCGCAACGTGCGAACAACGCCATCCGCCGGGAAAAGTGTAGGTAGTCCGGCGCCCGGGTTCGATGCTCAGCCCGCTCAATCTCGGTGAGCGCATTTACCATAGTCAGAATGAAAAACGAAAAGGGCACCATCTCCGTCAGCCTCGTCGAAGAAACGCTCGCGCTGGCGCGCTCGCGCGGGCTCGACGTGCAACCTGTGATCGAAGCGGCCGGCATCGCGCCACAGGTGCTCGCGTCGCCAAAAAGCCGCGTGACGTCGGCGCAATACGGCGCGTTGTGGGCCGGCATCGCCCGCGCGCTCGACGATGAGTTCTTCGGCCAGGATTCGCATCCGATGAAAAGCGGCAGTTTCATCGCGATGACACAGGCAGCGCTGACGGCGCGCACCGGTGCGCACGCACTCGCGCGCGCCGTCGGCTTCATGCGGCTGGTGCTGGACGATCTCCACGTACGGATCGTGCCGGATGCCACGCGCGTACGACTCGAATTCACGCATCGTGAAGGCACACCGGCACCCACCATGTTCGCCTGTGCGACGTATTTCATCCTGGTCTACGGCCTCGTTTGCTGGCTTGTCGGGCGACGCATTCCGCTGCTACAGGCACGCTTTCGCTGCGCCGAACCACCGGCCGCGCACGAATACCGGCTGATGTTCTGCGACGACATGGCGTTCGATCAGGACGCATCCTTCGTCGATCTCGCACCGGATTTTCTGGACCTGCCGGTGGTACAGACCACACAATCGGTGAAGGCCTTCCTGCGCGATGCGCCCGGGAGCTTCGTCGTGAAGTACCGCAACCCCGGCTCGCTTGCGGCGCGCGTGCGCAGGCTGCTGCGTGCGCTGCCGATGTCCGCATGGCCCGGCTCCGACGAGATGGCGTTGCGCCTGCATGTTGCAGAAGCAACGATGCGGCGCCGGCTCCGGCAGGAAGGCTATACGTACCAGTCGATCAAGGACGACCTGCGGCGCGACATCGCAATCGGCGAACTGCAGGACACGGACCGCACGATCGCCGACATCGCGACGAGCGTGGGTTTTGCCGAACCCAGCGCGTTCTACCGCGCTTTTCGCAAATGGACGGGCATGCGTCCGACCGATTACCGCATCAGCTCGCTCACGCAGCCAGCGGTTCCGGACTAAGCTATAGGTATCAGGCCAGTCCTTTTGGGCCGGCGCTTGCCGACAAGGTGCGCCGGCTGTCCGCGATGAGAACGTACCCGCTTCTCCTGTTCCGGCAGTCTGGTCCGCACCGTCCATCGACCCGCGACGGCTTTGCGGCCCGGTGTTTCCGGTTTCTGCGCGATGCAGCCGCGTCGGGATTCCTGCTGGTTTTCGCGGCGTTACTTCAGCATTCGGCCTCATTTGCGGCCGCCGGAGCGGCACGCGTCGTCGTGATTCCAGTCAACGGGGCGATTGGCCCCGCCACCGCTGACTTTATCGTTCGCGGGCTCGCCCACGCTGCACAGGATCACGCGCAGCTCGCCGTGATCCAGCTCGACACCCCCGGCGGCCTCGATACGTCGATGCGGCAGATCATCAAGGCGATCCTGTCCTCGCCGGTACCCGTCGCTTCGTATATCGCACCTGGCGGCGCGCGGGCCGCGAGCGCCGGCACATACATCGTGTACGCAAGCCACATCGCGGCGATGGCGCCCGGCACCAATCTCGGCGCGGCAACGCCCGTTCAGCTCGGCCTCGGTAGCGCTGCGCCGCAACAACCAGGCACACCGCTCTCACCCCCTGCCTCCGGCGAAAAGAAAGCAGGTGCGCCTTCGGATGCAGCGTCCGCTTCGACCGCACTCGACGCGCAGTCAACCGAAATCCGCAAGCAGGTACACGATGCCGCCGCCTATATCCGCGGACTCGCGCAGCTACGCGGACGCAATCAGGACTGGGCCGAGCGTGCGGTGCGCGAAGCCGTCAGCCTGTCGGCACGTGAGGCGCTCGACCAGCATGTGGTCGATCTGAACGCGCGCGATGTACCCGACCTGCTGCGTCAACTCGACGGCCGCACCATCAACACCGCCACCGGCGACCAGCATCTCTCGACGACCGGCGCACCGATCGTGTCGCTCGAACCCGACTGGCGCAGCCATTTCCTTGCGGTCATCACCGACCCGAACGTCGCGCTGATCCTGATGATGATCGGCATGTACGGGCTCTTCTTCGAATTCGCCAACCCGGGTTTCGTGTTGCCGGGCGTCGCGGGCGCGATCAGTCTGCTCATCGGTCTCTTTGCGTTGCAGTTGCTGCCGGTGAACTTCGTCGGTCTCGGTTTGATCTTTCTGGGCATCGCATTCCTGATCGCAGAAGCCTTTCTGCCGACGTTCGGCACGCTCGGTTTCGGCGGGATCATCGCGTTCGTGATCGGCGCGCTGATGCTGATCGATACCGACGTGCCCGGCTATGGCGTGCCGATTCCACTGATCGCAGCGCTCACGATCTTCAGCGCGCTCTTTATCTTCGCGGTATCCAGCGTAGCGTTACGCGCGCGTCAAAGGCCAGTCGTTACGGGTTCGGAAGCGATGCTGGGCAGCATCGGCATCGTGCTGGACGAAGTCGTTGTGCCATCCAGTGGGGAATTCACGAATGAAGGCTGGGCGCGCGTACGCGGGGAGCGCTGGCGCGTGATGAGCGCGCAACCGCTGGCCGCCGGCCGCGAAGTACGCGTCACCGGCCGACGCGGCCTGCTGCTCACGGTCGTCCCGCTCGCCGGTAATCCATCACAACAGGGAGAACCCTCATGATCGGTTTCACCTTCGGCTTTGGCAGCATCCTGATTCTGCTGGTCGTCGTGCTGATTGCTTCATCGGTGCGCATTTTCCGCGAGTACGAACGCGGCGTCGTGTTCATGCTCGGGCGGTTCTGGAAGGTCAAGGGACCGGGACTCGTGCTGATCATCCCGATCGTGCAACAGGTGGTGCGCATGGATCTGCGCACAGTCGTGTTCGATGTGCCGCCGCAGGACGTCATCACGCGCGACAACGTGTCGGTGAAGGTCAACGCGGTGATCTATTTTCGCGTCGTCGATCCCGAACGCGCGGTGATTCAGGTCGCGCGCTTCTTCGAAGCTACGAGCCAGCTTTCGCAGACGACACTGCGCGCCGTACTCGGTAAGCACGAACTCGACGACCTGCTCGCCGAACGCGAACAACTTAACGCTGACATCCAGAAAGTCCTCGATGCGCAGACCGACGCGTGGGGCATCAAGGTGTCGAACGTCGAGATCAAGCATGTCGATATCAACGAAACGATGATCCGCGCGATCGCGCGGCAGGCGGAAGCCGAGCGCGAACGGCGCGCGAAGGTGATTCATGCGCAGGGCGAGCTGCAGGCGTCGGCGCATCTGCTGGAGGCCGCGCAGATGCTCGCGCGCCAGCCGCAGGCGATGCAGCTGCGTTACCTGCAGACGCTCACCACCATCGCCGCCGACAAGAACTCGACGATCGTTTTCCCGCTGCCGATCGACCTGCTAAGCGCGGTGATCGACAGGATGAACAAGCCTTCAAACGCCTGAAATGAAAGCGTTATGAAGGCAATCGGACCGTGCTTTCACATCGGCGCGCGCAACAATCAATTGCTGAATGCTGCCTTACCGCTCGCTTGACCTCCCACTAGAATTCGAGGGTTATCCCTTATAAATACAACCGCTACCATGAACCTCATCTCCCGTATCGCAGCCGGCGCCCTGCTCGGTGCGTTGCTCGCGCCTTCCGTATTCGCGCAGACCGCCGCACAGACTTACGATCCTTCGGCACCGAAAACCCGCGCCGAAGTGAAAGCCGATCTCAAGGCCTGGCGCGCGGCTGGCTACGATCCGCTCGACTGGATCAACTATCCAGCGAACGCTCAACGGGCTGGCAGCATCGTTGCCGCGCAGCGCGCGCAGGCAATGCCGGCCACCACGCAGCAATAAACCACGCCACGTAGCATCGGTCGCGCTATCCTGAGTCGGGTATCATCACGCCCCTTCGACTCCGAAAGCCGACACGATGCAAATCTGGGTAGACGCGGACGCCTGTCCGGTCGTCATCAAGGACATGCTGTTCCGCGCCGCGCGGCGCGTCGGTGTGACCGTCACGCTGGTCGCGAACCAGTTCCTGCGCGTCCCGCCTTCCCCGTTGATCCGCACGATCCAGGTGCCAGCCGGCTTCGATGCAGCCGATGATCTGATCGCCGAACGCGTCGTCGCGGGCGACCTCGTCATCACCGCGGATATCCCGCTCGCCGCCGCTGTGCTGCAGAAAAACGCGCACGCGCTGGATCCGCGCGGCAACTGGTACAGCCCCGGCACCATCGAAGAACGTCTGCGCATGCGCGCGATGCTCGACCAGTTGCGCAGCAGCGGCGTCGATACCGGCGGTCCGTCCGCATTCAGCGCACGCGATACGAAGACCTTTGCCGGCGAACTCGACCGCTGGCTTGCGCGTCACGCGCCTCGCGCTGTTCCTTTGCCCGCTACATCTCCGGAAGTTTCCACACCGAAGGATCCGCCGGACGCGCACGACGGATGAGGCCCGTCAACCGGTGTTGCAACGTCTCCACGGCGTGCGCGACGATCCGGTACTTCGTGATCAATCGTGTTTACAATCCGCCCGTGGCCCCACGGTAGCGGCTGATCGGCCTTCTTTTGCCCTTCATCTGCTATTACGTCACAGCGACGCCGGCCCGTCATCACAAGAAAACCATCAGGAAACAACGAGGGACGCGACTCATGAACTCGGCAAACCGCTATTTCGGCTTCGACGAAGCCGGCACCAATCTGCGCACGGAAGTGCTGGCAGGCGTGACCACCTTCCTCACGATGGCCTATATCATCTTCGTGAATCCGGCGATTCTCGGCGATGCAGGCATGCCGAAAGATGCAGTGTTCGTCGCGACGTGTCTGGTCGCCGCGCTCGCCACGCTGATCATGGGGCTGTACGCGAACTATCCGATCGCCTGCGCACCGGGCATGGGACTCAACGCGTATTTCGCGTACACGGTTGTGAAGGGCATGGGTTTTACATGGCAGGCCGCGCTTGGCGCGGTGTTCATCTCCGGATGCCTGTTCATGATCGTCACGCTGTTCCGCGTGCGTGAGGTCATCGTGAACGGCATTCCACATTCGATCCGTATTGCAATCACAGGCGGCATTGGCCTCTTTCTCGCAATCATTTCGCTGAAGTCGGCCGGTGTGGTGGTCGGCAATCCTGCAACGCTCGTCACGCTCGGCAATCTGCATGAACCGCATGTGATTCTCGCGATCATCGGCTTTTTCACGATCGTGACGCTCGACTTTCTGCGCGTGCGCGGTGCGATCCTGATCGGTATCGTCGGCGTGACGGTGCTCAGCTTTTTCTTTGGCGGCAATCACTTCAACGGCATCGTGTCGGTGCCGCCGTCGATCGACCTGACGCTCTTTCACCTCGATATCCGCGCTGCGCTCTCGGGCGGCGTACTCAATGTGATCCTCGTGTTCTTCCTCGTCGAACTGTTCGACGCAACCGGTACGTTGATGGGCGTCGCGAACCGCGCGGGGCTGCTGGTCAAAGGCAAGATGCATCGTCTGAACAGGGCGCTGCTCGCCGATAGCACGGCGATTCTCGCGGGCTCGCTGCTGGGCACGTCATCGACTACGGCGTATATCGAAAGCGCGTCCGGCGTGCAGGCAGGTGGCCGCACGGGCGTGACGGCGATTACCGTCGGCGTGCTGTTTCTTGCGGCACTGTTTTTCGCGCCGCTCGCGGGTGTCGTGCCGGGCTACGCGACTGCGCCCGCGCTGCTCTACGTTTCGTGCCTGATGCTGCGCGAAATGGCCGACCTGCCGTGGGACGACGCCACCGAAGTCGTGCCGGCGGCATTGACCGCACTGCTGATGCCGTTTACCTACTCGATCGCGAACGGCGTTGCGTTCGGCTTTATCTCGTACGCGGGCCTGAAGCTGCTGACTGGACAGGCGCGCGAGGTGAAGCTCGTCGTCTGGATCATCGCGGCCGTGTTCCTGTTCCGCTACTTCTATCTCGGCGCGGAATAAGCCACCTTGTCCCGACCGGCTGGTCGCCCGATCGCGACCTCAGTTCAGGTGCGCCAGTTCGCCTCGTAAAAGCGCACGTAACCGCTGCGCAGCACGACGCACTGGGCGCGCGTCTCCGACAGCAGCCGCCGGGTCGCGGCTTCGATACGTTCACGATGCGTGGAGAATGCACCGACCATATCTTCGATGCGCGTCGACGCAGCCCCGTAGTGATCTTCGAGCGTTTCGGCGGTAATCATGCACTCCACCCTCTCCCCATCGACCATTGCCGGGAATGCCAGGGTAAGTTCTTGTCCCGAGTATTCAGGGGTTTCGTTCAGGAAAATGATCTGCATGGGAATCGCCTTTCGGGTGACGAACAATCAATGGGGGCCACACATGTCTGCTAAAAGCGCCTCCTGACCGGGTTGCATGCGTGGATGACAGCCGTACGATCACGGAACGTGACACGCCGCGCGGCTGATTTTATTCACTGTAGACGACTTCTGCCGGGCTGCAAGTTTTCCCTGCTCCGCACACCGCTGTGGTGCATCTTGCCGATCGGCTCCGACCCAGGCCCGTCGTGGGCTTCGCGAAAATACCCCGTTTTCCCCGCATGTCGCGACTGGAATGCATCTTGTATGATGGGGATCTCATCCGCTGTCATGCTGCGGTGCGCCATGACAGCCGCGGCGACCGGCGAGGCTACGTACCTCCTTAGCGCATGCGAGACGAACCGGAGACACGCAGTGACGCAACGTTTTTCGACGACGCCCGTAACGGCTCTGCCGGACGTGATCGCAACGGCGCACGCGCGCTCGTTAGGCGTGGGCCTGCGCGAATCGGAGACGCCCGATTTCCATCCGTTGCATCGCCCCGCGTTGCGCGAACTCGTCGAACGCAATCATTCGCTGTACACGCACGCGTTGCCCGTGATGCAGACGCTACACACGCAGATCGTCAATACGGAGAGCATGGTGCTGCTCACCGATAGCGACGGCGTCATCCTGCACAGTTTCGGCGACAGCGATTTCATCGAGAAAGCGAATCGCGTTGCGCTGTGCGCGGGTGTCTCATGGGCCGAATCGGAGCGCGGCACGAATGCCATCGGCACGGCGCTGGTCGACGGCCAGCCGACGGTCGTTCATGCCGGCGAACATTTTCTCCACGCCAATCACATCCTCACCTGCTCGTGCGCGCCGATCGCCGATCCGTTCGGGCGCATAATCGGCGCGCTCGATGTGAGCGGCGATACGCGCGGCTTTCATAAGCACACGCTGGCGCTCGTGCGCATGTCCGCACAGATGATCGAAAATCATCTGTTCACGAACCAGTTTGCGGACGCCATCCGCATTCACTTCCATGCTCACGCCGAATTCATCGGCACGCTGTTCGAAGGACTCGCCGCGTTTGGGCCGGATGGCCGGTTTCTGTCAGCGAATCGCAGCGCGCTGTTCCAGTTCGGACGTCCGCTCGCGACGCTGCAAGCGCAGACGTTTCCCGAGCTGTTCGGCATGGCGTTGCCGGCGCTTCTGCAACACACGACGTACAAGCCTGGCGAATGCGTGACGCTGACGTTGCCGAGCGGCGTGCGGGTCGTCGCGCGTAGTGAATATGCAGCGGGCGCACGACCCGTGTTCCGCTCTTCGTCCGATGACGGTTTCGACGGTGGCGCGCGACCCGCGCGGTCGACACGTTCAGCGCCCTCTCCGTCGCATGACGTCACCTTCGCGACGCTCGATACCGGCGATGCGCAGATGTCGGCGGTACTTCGGCGCGTCGAAAAAGTGCGCGGCCGGGACATCCCGATTCTGGTGCTCGGGCATACGGGCACCGGCAAGGAGTGGCTTGCGCGAGCTATTCACAACGACTCGCCGCGTCGCGACGCGCCGTTCGTCGCGGTGAACTGCGCGTCACTTCCCGACACGCTGATCGAAGCCGAGCTGTTCGGCTATGAAGATGGCGCGTTCACAGGCGCGAAGAAGCGCGGCAGCGCCGGAAAGATTGTGCAGGCCGACGGCGGCACGCTGTTTCTCGACGAAATCGGCGACATGCCGCTCGCCCAGCAGGTCCGGCTGATGCGCGTCCTGCAGGAGCGGACCGTGGTACCGCTCGGCGGGACACGCGCGATTCCGGTCGACCTGCGCGTTATCTGCGCGACGCATCGCAACCTCCGCGCGATGATCGAAGCGGGCACGTTCCGCGACGATCTGTACTACCGGATCAACGGGCTGGTCGTAACCTTGCCCGCGCTTGGGGAACGGTCCGATCTCGCCGCGCTGATTGCGCGGATGCTCGAACTCCAGCGTGACAGCGACGCCGCCGTTCCTGCGCGCGTCTCGGATGCCGTTCTCGGACGCCTCGAGCGTTGCCGCTGGCCGGGGAATCTGCGGCAAATGGCGAACGTTTTGCGTACAGCGGCCATCATGGCTGAAGGCGAGGAAGAGATCGGGCTCGAGCATCTGCCGGACGATTTTCTGCAGGACTGCGACGCCGCGCCGAACGAAAGGCGTATATCACCGTCGACCCGGGCGGTTCAGCCCATGAACGTTGAAAGCGTCGAGAACGTGGCATCCGGGAAGATGCAGGACTGGCAGGCCGCGTTGATCGAACAGACGCTCGCGCGCCATTCCGGCAACGTGTCTGCGACGGCGCGTGAACTCGGACTCGCACGAAACACGGTCTACCGGTATCTGCGGCAGCGGCGCGCGCAGTGAGGGCGGCCACGCCGCGATGTGTCTTCGAGTGATGCAGCCCGTCGGGTTAAGCTAAGCTTCTGCGTTTGTGCTTTCCGCGTGATTGCGAGCGAACCCATCATGGCCTGCCGACACCATTTCGAATGCGATTTGAGCGATGACGTTCGCAGGAAAGCGTACGTTGTTTTGTCCGGTGCTTTGGCATGGCAACAGATGACTTCGCGCGGGCCAGGCCGTGTCTGAGCCCACGCAACCGTTCTTCGTTCGCGTCGAACCGCTCGGACAGACGTTCGAAGCGCCCGACTCGCTGACGGTTCTGGAAGCTGCCGGCTTCGCCGGTTTACGGCTACCGAGATCGTGCCGCAACGGCACGTGCAGGACCTGCATGTGCCAGATGAAGGAAGGCCACGTGCGATACACGATCGAGTGGCCTGGACTCACCAGGGAGGAAAAGGCCGAAGGTCTGATCCTGCCCTGCGTGGCAATCGCGACGTCGGATCTGGTGATCGAGGTGCCGGGGGCCATCGAACTCCAGAAATCCTGAGGTTCACCTCACATCCGCGAACCCAGCGCCCGCTCGATCTTGCGATCGGTTTTGTACTGGCTGAGCGCATACACCGACCAGATTGCAGCCGGAATCCAGCCAATCAGCGTGACCTGCAGGATCAGACAGACGATCCCGGCAAACGGACGCCCAATCGTGAAAAACTGGAACCACGGCAAGATGATGGCGAGCAATAAACGCATATCTGTTTTCTCTTCCGACAAGGCGCGCGCATTCGGCGCGCAGGTAATCAATCGATCGGCGTAAACCGCGACACGGTTATGCCGTCGTGTTCGACAGGCTCGAAAAATACCGAGGCCGGACGGGTCCAGATCGTACCATTCGCCGCGCGGTAGACGATCATCGTGACGCCCGGGTCCGACTCCAGCGTCGCCTCGCAGACCAGTTCGTAAATACCACCCTTGTAATGCCGGTATCGCACCGAGTCACTCCTTTTCAACGTGATGCACGCGCTGAGGCTGCCCGCGACGTTCAACTTGCGCTTTCTTTCATCTGCTTCAGATGCTTGTAGACCGTCGCGCGCCCCATGCCGAGCACGGCAGCCACATAGTTCGCCGAACTCTTGCCGCGGAACGCGCCCTCGGCATACAGCGCTTCAACCAGTTCGCGCCGGTGATCGCGTGTCAGTGAATTCAGACCAATCTGCCGTTCACGCAACCAGCCGTGCAGAAACGTGTTGATGCGGTCCTGCCAGTCGTCGCGAAAGAGTTCGTCCGGCTGCGCGACGATGCCCGCTCCCTTGATGAACAGGTCGAGCGTTGAACGGACGTCCTCGAACACCGCGATATTGAAGTTGATGCACATCATGCCCGCGGGTTTGCCCTCGTCGTCGAACAGGACGTTGCTCACGCAACGCATGCGGCGACCGTCCCAGTTCAGTTTTTCGTACGGGCCGATCACGCGTTCGCGCACCGAATGATCGATTTCTTCGAGCGCCGAGTCGTCGCCGATTTCGCGCTTCGACAGATTATTCGCGAGATACAGCACGGTCTGGTCGCGCAGATCGTGGATCACCACTTCGGCGTAGGGGAAAAAGAGCGTCGCAATGCTGTCCGCGAGCGGTGCATAGCGGGTAAGCAGCAGGTCTTTGACGGGAGACGACTTTTTCTTGCGCATGGGTTCTGTAAGCACGTGGGCGGATTCGGGGCGCACTGCCATTCTTCGGCAGTGCTGGCAGGCGCGGAGGAATCGTCGCCACCCGGACGGTTTCTGTCAAGCTTCTTCACGCGGCGGCATTTGCAGGTGCCGCAGCAACCCGTACGCGATCGCGACATCCTCCAGCCCAAGGCCGATCGAGCGGAAAAAAACGTGCTTCCTGTACGACGGTTTTTTGCACGTGCCGCAGACCAGTTCCGGCAGATCGCCCGCCACGCTTTCCGCGGACCATCCACGCCGCTCAGCCGCCAGCTTCATTTCACCCGCGCTGCCGGGCGTCGTGCGCCGGTAGTCGCAATAGACATCCATATCCGGCAGCCACGCAGGTGGGATCTCGTGCGCGTTCGCGACGTTCGTGCTGATCGACGTGATCAACGCGGGCTTTGTCAGCGCGCCGTCGGGCAGCACCGGCGTCCCCGACGACGTGCACAGCATCACGACATCCGCATCGCGCACGCAGTCTTCGACACTCGCGCTGAACGTCGCACGCGCGTCGATTCCGGCGATAGCAGCCTGTTTCGCTGTGTCGCGCTGCAGGTCCAGCGAAAACACCCGAATCGACTCCCACGGCCGCAACGGCGCGACGTGCCGCAGGTGCGCCTGCGCGACCGCGCCGGAACCGATGATCGCGAGATGTCGCGCATCAGCGCCGGCGAGATGCTCGACGGCGAGCGCCGTCGTCCCGGCGGTGCGTTCGGTGGTCAGCAGGCCAGCGTCGCACCACATCAGCGGTTGCCCGGTTTCCATCGACATCAGTGCAGTCCACGCCGTCACGATCGGCCGGCCGCCGGTCACGATATACGGCGACAGCTTCGCACCGAACACCTTCGCCTCGGCCATCGCGCCAAGGTATGTGATGAAGTCGCCAGCGCCAGCGGGAAAAAGCGTGAGCGTCTGCGGCGGCTGCGCGGCGTTTTCATGGCCCAGTGCGCGAAACATGGCTGCCAGCGCGCCCCGTACGTCCAGCGCCGGCAATGCGCGCCGCACGGTTTCTTCGTCGACGATCAGAGGACCTGCCGGTTCATTCCTGCTCATATGCGTATTTCTCCAGATCGGGCGCGCCTGCGAAATGCAGGTTGCACGGTTTAAATTGTAGACATAGAGTCTACTCTAGACTATTTAAACCAGATTTGCTCGTATTCCCTATAGTCTACGATAGACATTTAGTCTATATTTGATCCACGTCATTTGTCGTTTCCGCTCTCTCACGCAGTTCCAACCCACGCCAGGAACCGTTCATGAAACTCAAGCTTTCTGTCTGCCTCGCCGCCGCTCTCGTCAGTCTCGCTAGCACCGTCCACGCTGCTGATACGTTGCGTTTCGGCGTTGAAGCTGCCTATCCTCCGTTCGAAAGCAAAAGCCCGTCGGGCGAGCTGCAGGGCTTCGACATCGATGTCGGCAATGCCGTCTGCAAGAAGATGAATGTGAAGTGCGTGTGGGTCGAAAATTCGTTCGACGGCCTGATTCCTGCCCTGCAGGCGCGCAAATTCGACGTGATCAACTCGGCGATGAACATCACCGGCAAGCGCAAGCAGAGCATCGATTTCACGCCGCCCGTCTATATCGTGCCGATCGTGATGGTGGCGAAGCGTGATTCGAAACTGCTGCCCGACGCGAAGAGCCTGCAGGGCAAGCGGGTGGGCGTGTTGCAGGGTTCGTCGCAGGAAGATTTCCTGAAGGCGCACTGGGCGACCGCCGGCGTTTCAATCGTCTCGTATCAGGACCAGGACCAGGTGTATGCGGATCTCGTCGCGGGCCGGCTGGACGCATGCGTACAGGAAGCCCAGACCGTGCAGGACGGCTTTCTCGGCAAGCCCGAGGCCCGCGACTACGCGATTCTCGGCGCACCGCTGAGCGATCCCGCGACGCTCGGTGAAGGCACGGGTCTTGGTCTGCGCAAGGGCGATCAGGCGCTGAAGACGAAGGTCGTCGCCGCACTGGATTCGCTGAAAAAAGACGGCACGCTGAGCGCGCTCTCGCAGAAGTACTTCAAGCGCGACATCATTGCGAAATAAGCCGCTCCTGATTTAGAGTCGACTGCTTCGAGCCGCGTTGGTGCGGCTCGAATCCGGGTTATGCAGTGTGTGCGCGCACGCGCGTACATGCGCATCGCGCCCGTTACTCAGGCATTGAAGCACTCAAGCGGAAAAGCGGGTCTATGGATTTCGACGTCATCGTACTGGGTGCCGGCATTGTCGGCGTGTCTTCCGCACTCCATCTGCAGGATCGCGGGCGGCGTGTCGCACTGGTCGACCGGCGCGGCCCCGGCGAGGAAACCAGCTTCGGCAACGCCGGGCTGATCGAGCGGTCGTCGATCGTGCCGTATGGTTTTCCGCGACGCTTCGGCACGTTGCTGCGCTACGCGCGCAACGCGTCGACCGATCTCTATTGGGACTACAAGGCGATTCCGTCGTACGCGTCGTGGCTGGCGCGATTCTGGTGGGAGTCGTCGCCGGAACGGCTGGCTGGCGCCGCGCGCGACATGCTGCCGCTGATCCAGCGCTGCGTGACGGAACACGATGCGCTGATCGCGCGCGCGGATCTCGGCGCGCTCGTACACGACGGCGGCTGGATCGAGGCATTTCGCACTCAGGCGGCATTCGACGACGAGGCGCCCGCGGCCGAAGTCTCTGCCCGCGAAAGCGGTCTTCGCGTAGTTCCGCTCGACGCAGCCGCGCTGCGCGCGCGCGAACCCGGTCTCGCGGAAGGTTTTTGTGGCGCACTCCACTGGCTGGACCCGAAGAGCGTCGCTAATCCCGGCGCGCTGACGAAAGGCTATGCACGCCTCTTCGAAGCGGGCGGCGGCACGCTGCTGACCGGCGACGCAACCACCCTGCTCGCCGAAGACGACGCGTGGACCGTACAGACGACAGCCGGCAGGATCAGCGCAAAAGAAGTCGTCGTCGCGCTCGGCCCCTGGTCGGATACGGTGTTCGGCCCACTCGGCTACCGTATTCCGCTGCGCACGAAGCGTGGCTATCACATGCACTACGAGCCGGCACGGCAGATCCTGTCGGTGCCGGTCGTCGATACCGAAAAAGGCTATGTGATCGCGCCGATGCAAGGCCGGTTGCGGCTCACGACGGGCGTCGAAATCGCCCGACGCGGCGCCCCGCCGACGAGCGTCCAGCTCGAACGCGCGGAACGCATCGCGAAGCCCGTGTTTGGCCTCGGTGCACGCGCGGATGCAGCGCCCTGGCTCGGCATGCGGCCGTGCACGCCGGACATGCGGCCTGTTATCGGCCCCGCGTCGCGCCATCGCGGCCTGTGGTTCGCGTTCGGCCACAACCATCATGGGTTGACGCTCGGGCCGGTTACCGGCCGCCTCCTCGCGGAAATGATGACCGGCATGACGCCTTTCACCGATCCGCGGCCGTACCGGGCAGAACGGTTCAGGTGAGGTGAGGTGAGCCAGTGCCGGAGTCCTGGATAATCCGCTCCGCCCGCACCGCCCGCACCGCCCGCGCGACTCACGTCTCGCGTACATCACCCGCGCCCGACGATTTTTGTCCGGTTGGCGGCGCACTATTGGCGTGTGATAAGTGCGTATCCATTTTCCGGAGCGACACGATGGCCACGCTAGAAGCGTTTCGTGCCGTGCTCGACGATACAGGCACGCCCGAGATCATCCGCAATCACATCATCGATTCGCTGCAGTACGCGCTGCGCAATCATGGACAGATTTTCACTGCGAAAGAAGTCGAGTGGCTCGCCGCATGGGACGACGCGCGCATTCCGCTCGCCGCATCCCGCGAGCTGAAAAAACGCGAGCCGGCAAAAATGAACTGAAGCGGTTTTCCCGCGCGCCGCCTGCGCTGCACGCGGCGCCCGTCAACATCTGGAGATCGCGCTTCCGAACGATCGCGCGAAGGCCTGCAGTAGAATGTCTTTCCGCCGCAACCCGCCGGCGCGGAAAACTTTTTGCTATCCAATCGTTCTCATTTAGTGCATCATATTGGAATAGCTGTACCCTGAATCTGCAGTACAGGCAGTATCGATCGGCACCAACCGGCGTCTCCGCAATACCCCCGACAGTTCGACCGCCTCCCGTAGGCGATCCCGTCACTCCGGCAATGCGCTGCGCGCATTCGCTGTCGCGAGTTGTGCATTTTCATGCGCCCAGTGCCCACGCGGCATCGGCGTGTTTCTTCTCCATCGAATCCGCGAATCGACGCGGTTGAGCGCAAGTCTCGTTGAAGCGGGCTGGCGCCATTCTTTTTTCGTGCGGCGCGCCGTATGGCTGCGCCGCCAGGCTGGCCGTTCCCGTGCGTCACGCGCTGGACATGCTGGCCACGTATTACAGGACATATAGTTTTATGACTCAAGCTGTCAGAACCTACAAGGGCTACGAAATTCACCCGCTCGTGTACCCGCGCCGTCATTCCGATGAGCAGACGCGACGCAACCCCGACGCCGGCTACGAAGCGTCGGTGCGCATCTGCCGCGTGGGCGCGAACCCGTCGGCCGATGGCCGCGTGTTCCGTCTGCCGCATCTGTGGCCGTTCGAAGGCACGGGCAAGGCGCGTCTCGCGTGCATGGCGCACGCCGAGCAACTGATCGACGGCCGTGTGGATGGCCAGTCGGTCGCCGATCTTTGAGCGGCATCGTTTCGATCGGCGCTGTTTCAAATCGTTTTACAGGCGCGCCACGGCGCTGCCTTTTACCGCACCACACGCTTCGCCGGCATCCGGTCGAAGCGACCCAAACTCATTGACCAGGAGCTATGCATGGCGAAAGAAGAACTGCTTGAACTGGACGGTATCGTCGACGAAGTACTTCCGGATAGCCGTTACCGCGTGACGCTCGACAATGGCGTCGTGGTAGGCGCATATGCGTCCGGACGCATGCGCAAGAATCACATCCGCATTCTCGCGGGCGACCGCGTGACGCTTGAACTGTCGGTCTACGACCTGACGAAGGGCCGTATCAACTTCCGCCACAAGGACGAACGTGCTGGCGGCGGTGGCGGCGGCGCACGCAGCTCGCAATTCCGTCGGCGCTAAGCCGACCGTAGCGGCCGGATTGACATAGCCGCTGCACTATCGTTCGTGGGTCCGTCGGGCGCGTCTTCTATTCGCTGAACAGTGCGCCAAGACCGCTGCCGGATTGCAGGCGGACCTGCTGAACGACACGCTCCTCGAGTTCTTCGAGGTGAACGCGCATCACGTCCAGCGCGGCGTGCAGGTTACCTGCATCGAGCGCTTCGATGATCTGCGCGTGCTCGTCCGCGGAACAGGTCGATCCCTTCGACGGATCGTACAGCGCCTTATACAGCTCGGTCTTCCCGACCAGTTGCACCACCAGCCCCAGCAATTCCGTGCCACCGGCCAGTTCGGTCAGAAGCACGTGAAACTGCCCCGCAAGGCGCACTGCGTCATCGATACGGCCAGCCTGCTGCGCCGCCTCTTCCTGACGCACATGCGCGCTCAACCGGCGCTTCTGCTGCGACGACAACGCCCCGCATAACGCGGCGACGATCCCCGCCTCCACAATCTGCCTTGCGCGATACACCTGCCGGATGTCCTCTTCGGACGGCGCAGGGACGAACGCGCCGCGATGCGCTTCCAGCACCAGCTTCCCCTCGAAACCGAGCCGCGTCAGGACCTTGCGCAACGCGCCGCGCGTGCAGCCGAACGCCGCCGCCAGATCGCGTTCGACAAGTTGCGCGCCCGGTCGCAGCTTGCCCTGCAGCAACGCGGAAGTGATCGATGCGTAAATGCGCTCCTCGACGGTAATCGACGCGTTCGCGGACCCGGCAGCGGGCGGCGCGTCTTCGGCGATCGAGGATGAATGTCGGGCGTGTGAGGTCATGAACGGGTGATGAAAACGGGCTGTGTTGCGATGTCGAGCGGCATTGTAGCGAGACGGTCCGGTAACGGCCAGGGATCCGCCAACGCGCAACGCCGGCAATACCGGGCATAGCCGTCTGGTTAACCATTTTATGCCAGAATGGTTAACCATAACGAGGTAGAAATGCGCTCGTGCAGGCTGCACAACCTGCAGCGGCTTCAGCGCTTCCGTCTTCATCCCCGTTCGACGAAGGTCTCCATGAGTCAAAATTCCAGCTCCGCCCACCCTTGCGCGGACGCGTCCGGCACCTCACATGCAACGCGCGCCATGACATGGCATGACGGCGTGTGGCTGTGCGCAATCGTCGTTGTCGGCATCAACCTGCGTCCGCTCCTGACGTCGCTCAGCCCGCTGATGGCGACGATCCGCGAGGCGACCGGTCTCAGCTTCTACGGCGCGTCACTGTTGACAAGTCTGCCGGTCGTTGCGATGGGGCTCGGCGCGTTCGGCGCGGGTGCGCTCACGCGGACGGTCGGCGAAACGCGCGGCGTGGCACTCGGTCTTCTGGCGATTGCGCTCGCGTGCGCCGCGCGCTGGCCGGCCGACAGCGGCGCCACCCTGCTATTTACGGCGGCGCTGGCGGGCATTGGCGTCGCGTCGATCCAGACGCTACTGCCTGGCCTGATCAAACAGCGTTTCGGTGCGCGCGTGCCGCTGGCGATGGGCATGTTCTCGGCGTCGATCATGGGCGGCGGCGGTCTCGGCGCAGGGCTGAGTCCGTGGATCGCGCAGCTTGCCGATTCGTGGCACGCGGCGCTCGCTGTCTGGGCCGTGCCGGCACTTGCCGCGCTCATTTACTGGCTTCGTTTGAACCGTCGCGCGACGCGCGCTTCGCCGGCTGCGAGCGTCCCGCCCACGCAACAGGCACCCGCCATCAACCTCTGGCGCAACCGCCGCGCCTGGGCGCTTGGACTGCACTTCGGGCTCGTCAACGGCGGCTATACGAGCCTTGTCGCCTGGTTGCCCGCGTATTACCAGCAGCATGGCGCCGACGTTGCCACGAGCGGCTCGCTGCTCGCCGGCATGACCGTGTTTCAGGCCGCCGCCGCATTATTGCTGCCACTCGCCGCCGCGCCATTTCGCGACCGGCGTCCGTGGCTTGTCGCAGGTCTTGGTGCGCAGCTGGCGGGCATCGTCGGGCTGATCGCATGGCCGGAGTCGGCGCCGGTGCTGTGGGTCGCGCTTGCAGGCGCGGGCCTCGGCGGCACGTTCTCCGTCACGCTGGTTACGACGCTCGACCACTCCGCCGACCATCGGCTCGCCGCCCGGCTTGTCGCGTTCGTACAGGGTGCCGGTTTTGTCGTCGCGGCGGCAGCGCCCATGCTGGCGGGCTTCGTGCGCGACCTGACCGGCACCTTTACCGCCGCGTGGATCATGCTCGCAGTGAACATCTCCGCGATGATTGCACTGACGTTTGCTTTTTCTCCGCATAGCTACGGGCGAGCGCTGGATACCGCACGGAAGCCCTTCGCATAAATGCGCCAAAAGATTCGCCACATGATTCGCCAATAACATCTTAAACCTATGTAAATAAACAACTTTTTTACATCATAAAACGGTGTTAAGATTCGCCACGCGATCCGCCAAAATCACCGCCATGGCAACCCCCCACTCGAAGTATCCGTACTACGCCGTCCATCAGATGCATCCGCTTCTGCCCTCGGACCCGAAGCTGGACAGCCTGCGCCCGCTTGCCGCCGAAGTCATCAGCGACGCCAAGGACCTCGCAGCGCACGGCATGCCGCATCTGCGCGATCTGCTGCGTGAAGCGCTGCGCCCGATGAACTCGTACTACACCAACAAGATTGAAGGCCAGCATACGGAGCCGCTTCTGATCGAGCAGGCAATGCAGCAGGACTTTTCGAGCAAACCCGCGGAAGCCCGCAAACAGCGCATCGCAGTGGCACATATCGCTACCGAGGAATGGGGCGAGCAGGCATTCCCGTCCTTCGATTCGAACACCTTTTTTGAAGGCTCGGTGGCGCAGGCCATCCATCGACATCTGCACGACCAGCTTTCGCCCGACGATCTGACCCAGATCGATGACGACGGCCGCGAAGAAACCATCGTCCCCGGCGCCTGGCGCGATCGCGGCGTGAAGGTCGGCGCGCATATCCCGCCTGATCCCGCCACGGTGCCGGCGTTTATGGATGAATGGCACCGTGGATACCGTCACGCCCGGGCGGGCGAAACCGCAGTCATCGCGCTGATGGCCGCGCACCATCGGCTCGCCTGGATTCACCCGTTTCTGGATGGCAACGGCCGCACGGCACGTCTGCACACGCATCTCGGGCTCTCGGCGCTGGGTTTGACGCAGGGCCTGTGGTCGCCAATGCGCGGGCTCGCGCGCGAGCAGACACGCTATTACAACCATCTGATCGAAGCCGACCAGCCGCGTCAAGGCGACTACGACGGTCGCGGCGTGCTGTCGGAAAAAGGCCTTGTCGACTTTATCGAATTCGGCATGAACATCTGTCTCGACCAGGTGCGCTTTATGGACGGCATGCTGGATATGCGCGCTTTCGAAGCCCGGCTCGCCCAGATGCTCGCCGCGGAGGGCACCCGCGAGACCACCCGATATCTGCGGGTCGAAGCTGCGCAGCCGCTCGCATGGCTCGGCACGGTTGCTTCGATGGAACGCGCGCGCTTCAAGGGCATGATGGGGCTCGCCGCCCGCACCGCCGACCGCGTGCTCGCCGATCTGCTCAAACTCGGCATCGTTCAGTCCAGAACGCCCAAAGGTCCGGTCGAACTGGCGCTGCCGCTCAGTCTTTTTCGCTATCTGTTTCCACGTTTATGGCCTGAAGCCGAGTCGAACACGGCATGAGTGCCGGACGCGTCCAGAAGGGCGCATCGCGCGCCACGAACGCGCCCGCTCGCGCTAACTCTGTGCGACGCCGCGGCCCGCGCACTGCTGCGGTGCAATACGCCTTCCGCGTCCCAGACCGTCAAACCCAGGTCCGACAAGGCTTTCCGCCGATGCGGCAACATGGCATAGCTGTTGCTAAATAGCTATCGCACCTTGCAACGGCGCATGGATGCATGACTCGGGTGCCGCGCGACAGACAGTCCGCGGACCAGTAGCGAAACGGCACACCGTGCCGTTCACCGGTCGGGCAATGGCGTTCGACGTTTGTCGTATCCGGTACATCACCCGGGTGCGATCCGACGACGGAACTATCATGGACCGCAGCTTCTGGCGCAATGGCCACACCCCCACGCTGTTTTCTGCATTCCTCTATTTCGATCTGAGCTTCATGGTCTGGTATCTCCTCGGACCGCTGCAGATCCAGATCGCACACACACTGTCGCTCAGCACCCAGCAACGCGGGTTGATGGTCGCGACGCCGATTCTTGCTGGCGCCATCCTGCGTGTGTTCATGGGCATGCTCGCCGATCGTATCGGCGCGAAGCGCGCGGGTCTGATCGGCCAGGTTCTCGTGATCGCGAGCCTGCTGGTTGCGTGGCGCACCGGAGTGCATTCGATGGCACAGGTGCTGCTGTTCGGCGCATCGCTGGGCGTTGCGGGCGCGTCTTTCGCAGTCGCGCTACCGCTCGCCTCGCGCTGGTATCCGCCACATCAGCAAGGCACCGCGATGGGCATCGCCGGCGCAGGCAATTCCGGCACCGTGCTCGCCGCGCTGTTCGCGCCGGTGCTGGCCGTTGCGTTCGGCTGGCAGAACGTGTTCGGCATCGCGTGCATTCCGCTCGTCGCCGTGCTGGTGTTCTATACGATCAGTGCAAAGGATGCGCCGGGCGTCACCACGCACAAGCATCTGCGCGACTACGCACGCATGCTCGCCAATCGCGACGCATGGTGGTTCATGTTCTTCTACTCGCTGACGTTCGGCGGCTTCTCAGGCTTCGCGAGCGCCCTGCCCGGCTACTTCCATGACCAGTTCGGTTTCGATCCGAAGCTGGCCGGCTGGGCCACGGCCGCATGCGTGTTCGCAGGCTCGGTGATGCGTCCGTTCGGCGGCTTGATGGCCGATCGCGTCGGCGGTACGCGTTCATTGCTGAATGTGTTCGCTGCTGTCGCTGTACTGATCGGCATCGCAGGCTTTGGGGCAGGCGGTCCGTTCGTCACGCTGACGCTCTTTATCGGGGCGATGCTGTGTCTGGGTGCCGGCAATGGCGCAGTGTTCCAGCTCGTGCCGCAGCGCTTCGCAAAAGACATCGGCGTGATGACGGGCCTGATCGGCATGGCGGGCGGCATCGGTGGCTTTGCGCTTGCTGCGAGTCTCGGTTCGATCAAGCAGGCGACCGGTGACTATTCGATGGGTCTCTGGCTCTTTGCTGCCCTGGCCGCACTCGGCTGGGCGGGCATGAGCAACGTGAAGCGCCGCTGGCGCAGTGCGTGGTCGGTTGCAGCCGCACGCGTCTGAACGGGAAGACACCATCATGAACAAACCTCGTCTCGTTGTTATCGGCAACGGCATGGCCGGCATCCGCACGATCGAAGAACTGCTGACGATCGCGCCCGGTCACTATGACATCACCGTGTTCGGCTCGGAACCGCATCCGAACTACAACCGCATCCTGCTTTCGCCGGTGCTCGCCGGTGAACAGGCATTCGGCGACATCATCCTCAACACGGTCGAGTGGTATCAGGAAAACGACATCACATTGCATCTCGGCAAAACGATCGAACGGATCGATCGCGTGAAACGCGTGGTCGTGGCCGATGACGGCACCGAAGCAGCCTATGATCGTCTACTGATCGCAACCGGCTCAACGCCGTTTATCCTGCCTGTGCCCGGCAAGGACCTGAACGGCGTGATCACGTATCGCGACATCCGCGATACGCAGGCGATGATCGATACCGCCGCGGTGAAGCGTCACGCGGTAGTGATCGGCGGCGGTCTGCTCGGCCTCGAAGCGGCGAACGGTCTGAAGCTGCGCGGCATGGACGTTACCGTCGTGCATCTGGGCGACACGCTGCTTGAACGTCAGCTCGATTCGACTGCGGGCAAGCTGCTGCAACGTTCGCTTGAAGAACGTGGCCTCGCGTTTCTGCTGGGCAAATCGACGTCGGAAATTGTCGGCAATGACGCCGGCGAAGTGTGTGCAGTCCGCTTCAAGGATGGCGAGACCGTGCCTGCCGATCTCGTCGTGATGGCGGCCGGCATCCGCCCGAATACGACGCTTGCCGAAGCCGCAGGCCTTTACTGCGATCGCGGCATCGTGGTGAGCGATTCGCTGCAGACGTACGATCCGCGTGTCTATGCAGTGGGCGAATGCGTGAGCCATCGTGGCATTGCGTATGGCCTCGTTGCGCCGCTCTTCGAGCAGGCGAAAGTCTGCGCGAACCATCTCGCGCTGCTGGGCATCGGCAGCTACAAGGGCTCGGTGCTGTCGACGAAACTCAAGGTCACCGGTATCGATCTTTTCTCCGCCGGCGATTTCATGGGCAGTGAAGGCACCGAGGAAATCGTACTCTCCGACCCTTCCGGAGGCGTCTACAAGAAGCTCGTGATCAAGGACGATCAGCTCGTCGGCGCGTGCCTGTATGGCGATACCGCCGACGGCGCATGGTATTTCAAGCTGCTGCGCGAAGGCCGCAAGCTCGGCGAGCTGCGCGATCACATCATGTTCGGCGAATCGAATGTCGGTGATTCGGGTGTGCAGGGTCAGAGCCGCGCCGCCGCGATGGCGGACAGCGACGAAGTCTGCGGCTGCAACGGCGTATGCAAAGGCACAATCGTCAAGGCGATCACGGAAAAAGGCCTCTTCACACTCGATGAAGTGCGCAAGCACACCAAGGCTTCGAGCTCATGCGGCTCGTGCACGGGTCTTGTCGAGCAGATCCTGATGAGCACGGTCGGCTCCGACTTTCAGGAAACGCCGAAGACGAAGGCGATCTGCCATTGCACCGATCATAGCCACGGCGACGTGCGCAAGACGATCCGCGATCATCATCTGGTGACGCATCGCGAGGTGTACGACTTCCTCGAATGGCGCACGCCGAATGGTTGTGCAACCTGCCGCCCGGCCATCAACTACTACCTGCTGTCGACGTGGCCACGCGAAGCCGTCGACGATCCGCAAAGCCGTTTCGTCAATGAGCGCGTGCACGCGAACATCCAGAAAGACAACACGTTCTCGGTGATTCCGCAGATGAAGGGCGGCGTGACGAACGCGGCCGAACTGCGCCGAATCGCGGACGTCGCCGATAAATACAACGTGCCGATGGTTAAGGTCACCGGCGGTCAGCGGATCGATCTGCTGGGAATCAGGAAAGAAGATCTGCCGAATGTGTGGAAAGACCTCGGCATGCAGTCGGGTCACGCGTATGGCAAATCGATTCGCACGGTTAAAACATGCGTGGGCAGCGAGTTCTGCCGCTTCGGCACGCAGAACAGCACGCAGATGGGTATCGACCTTGAAACGATGCTCGCGAACATGTGGTCACCGCACAAGGTGAAGCTCGCCGTTTCTGGTTGTCCGCGCAACTGTGCGGAAGCCGGTATCAAGGACGTCGGCGTAATCGCGGTGGACAGCGGCTGGGAACTGTATGTGGGTGGCAATGGCGGCATCAAGACCGAAGTCGCACAGTTCCTCGTCAAGGTGAAGACGTCCGATGAGGTCAAGGAATTCTCCGGCGCGTTCCTGCAGCTTTATCGCGAGGAAGCGTGGTATCTCGATCGCACTGTGCATTACATCGAACGCGTGGGCCTCGATTACATCAAGAAGAAAGTGGTCGACGATGCCGCAAATCGCAAGGCGTTGTATGAACGCCTGCTGTATTCGCTCGAAGGACTGCCTGACCCGTGGGAAGCGCGCATCGGCGGCAAGCAGAAGCACGAATACATCCCGCTGAAAGTCGTGGCCTGAGGACGACACCATGGACATGAAAGTGACTCAACAATGGACCCGCATCTGCGACGTCGCAGATATTCCGCCGCTCGGCAGCCGCGTACTCGAACGTGAAGCCGGCAACGTCGCGATCTTCCGCACCGCGCAGGACAAGGTGTTTGCGCTGCTCGACCGTTGCCCGCACAAGGGCGGCTCGCTGTCGCTCGGTATCGTGCATGGTGAAAGCGTGACGTGCCCGCTGCACGCCTGGAATATCGATCTCGCAAGCGGTCAGGCGCGCGCCCCCGATGAAGGCTGTGCGCGGCATTTTCCGGTTCGTGTGGACGAAGACGGTTCGATTTATCTCAGCCTCACCTGAACACGCGTGGAGATACGATGAAGACCGTCACCCGTTCCACCTGCTGCTACTGTGGCGTCGGCTGCGGCGTGCTCATCGAAGCGGAGAATGGCCGCATCACGGGTGTTCAGGGCGATCCTGATCACCCGGCGAATTTCGGCAGGCTCTGCACGAAAGGGATGTCGCTTGCGCTAACGGCGCAAAGCGAAACGGGTCGTGCAAAGGTGCCGGAAATGCGTCTGCGACGCGATGCGCCGCGCCAACAGGTCGAATGGTCGGTCGCACTCGATACAGTCGCGGCGCGTTTTACCGATGTCATCCAGCAGCATGGCCCGGATGCGGTCGCGTTCTATGTGTCCGGCCAGTTGCTGACGGAAGACTATTACGTCTTCAACAAGCTCGCTAAAGGTCTGATCGGCACCAATAACATCGATACGAATTCGCGACTGTGCATGTCGAGCGCGGTCACCGCCTACAAGATGGCGCTCGGCGCGGATGGTCCACCTACCTGCTACGACGATCTGGATAGCGCGAAAACCGTACTGTTCGCGGGCAGCAATATGGCGTGGGCGCATCCCGTGCTGTTCCGTCGTCTGGAAGAAGCGAAAGCGGCCGATCCGTCAATTCGCTGGATCGTGATCGATCCGCGTCGCACCGATACCGCTGCGATGGCCGATCTGCATCTGGCGATCCAGCCGGGAACCGATGTCGCGCTCTTTAACGGCATGCTGCATCACCTGATCTGGGAAGGCCGGGTCAATCGCGATTTCGTCGAGCAACATACGGCCGGTTTCGACGCGCTCAAGGCACTGGTGCGCGATTTCACGCCGCGCATGGTCGCGGGTCTGTGCGGCATCACTGAACGCGAAGTCATGCAGGCCGCCGAATGGTTTGGCGAAAGCGATGCCGCGCTGTCGCTGTACTGCATGGGACTCAATCAGTCGAGCCACGGCACCGACAAGAATCTCGCGCTGATCAACCTGCATCTTGCAACCGCGCAGATCGGACGCGCCGGCGCGGGTCCGTTCTCGCTGACAGGCCAGCCGAATGCAATGGGCGGCCGTGAAGTCGGTGGCATGGCGACGATGCTCGCAGCGCATCGCGATATCGGCAATCCCGCGCATCGTGAAGAAGTCGCGCGACTGTGGGGCGTATCCGAACTTTCCGACCGGCCCGGCCTGCCCGCTATCGATATGTTCGAAGCGCTGCATGCCGGCAAGATCAAGGCGATCTGGATCGCGTGCACGAACCCCGCACATTCGATGCCGGATATCGTGCGCGTTCGCGAAGCGCTGGCGAAAGCGGAATTCGTCGTCGTGCAGGACGCGTATATGCAAACGGACACCGTGCCTTTCGCTGATGTCGTACTGCCCGCTGCGACATGGGGCGAAAAATCCGGCACGGTCACCAACTCGGAGCGCCGTATTTCACGCGTACGTGCCGCCGTCCAGGCGCCTGGCGAGGCGAAGGCCGACTGGTGGATCGTCAACGAAGTCGCGAAGCGGATCGAAGCGCGCAATGCGGTTTCTACTACGACGCTATTTGCGTTCGATACGCCCGAAGACGTGTTCAACGAGCATCGCATGCTGACCGAGGGACGCGACCTCGACATCGGCGGTCTGAGCTATACGACGCTGGAAGAACGCGGTCCGCAGCAATGGCCGTTTCCCGCGAAGACCATGCAAGGCGAGGCGCGCCGCTATACCGACGGTATCTTCGCGACACAGGACGGTCGCGCGCGTTTCCACGCAACCGCGTACCGGCCCGTTGCGGAAGCAACCAGTGCGCGCTTTCCGTTCCGTCTGCTGACCGGCCGTCTGCGTGATCAATGGCATGGCATGAGCCGCACGGGCCGCGTCGGCAAACTGTTCTCGCATGCACCTGCACCTGCGCTCAGCATTCAACGAGGCGATGCAGCACGACGCGGCTTCAACGAAGGCGACCTCGTACGCGTATCGAGCCGGCGCGGCAATCTCGTGCTCCCCGTGCAACTGTCGGACGACGTGCAATCCGGCACGGTATTCGCGCCCATGCACTGGAGCGGCCAGTTTCTCGCGAGCGGTGGCATCAACGAAACGACCGTACCCGCTGTTGATCCTTCGTCGTTTCAACCCGAGTTGAAGCACGCAGCGGTGCGCATCGAGCCGGTGGAACTCCCGTGGCGCCTGGTCGCGGCACGACGCGGCGACGTGCTCGCGCTGCAGGCCGCCGTGCAGCCATTGTTGAAGGAATGCAGCTACGCCGCGATCAGCATCGAAGACGACGATCTCATCGTATTGCGCGCTGCCCACGCCAATGCGCCGGAGGACTGGCTGTCACGGCTTTACGAAGCGCTCGATCTGCCGACAGGCGAGAACACACTCGAATACCGCGACGCACGACGCGGTCTTGACAAGCGCGTCGTGTGGCGCGACAACGTCATCGACGGCTTCGTTTTCGCCGGCGATGTCGCGAACGCCGATGCCCTGCTCGCGCGCTTACGCGACGCCGCACCGTGGTCTGGACCGCGCTTCGCGGTATTCTCTACACAAAAGCAGGCAAACGTTGCGCGTGACCGCGTGGTGTGCAACTGCATGCAGGTTAGCGAATCGCGCATCCACGAAGCGATTGCAGGCGGCGCGACCCTGCCGGAACTGAAAACGAAGCTCGGCTGCGGCACCGTCTGCGGCTCGTGCGTCCCCGAATTAAAACGGATGTGCGAGGCGACTGCCGTTGCAACCTGAACACACTGGAACGGCCGATATCAACAGACGAAAGATGCTGCGCGTACTGCTCGTCACCGACACGGACAAGCCTATCGGCGATCTGCGCGACGCCCTGGCACGGCTCGGCTATGACATGCTGACCGGCACGGCGACGCCGGAAGCGCTGCATCGCGTCGTCGAGAGCGAGCGGCCCGATGTCATCATCATCGATACCGAATCACCCTCTCGCGATACCCTCGAACAGCTCGCCGTGATGAACGCGACCGCGCCGCGCCCCGTCCTGATGTTCAGCCCCGACGCAAACCAGCAGCTGATTCGCGACGCGGTTGGCGCAGGCGTAACGGCTTATCTGGTCGAAGGTCTCGCGACCGAGCGCCTTGCGCCGATTCTTGAAGTGGCGCTAGCACGTTTCGCGCAGGAATCGCAATTGCGCGAGCGTCTCGCGCAGGCTGAAAACGAACTCGCTGAACGAAAGCTGATCGACCGTGCCAAACGCCTGCTGATGGATCAGCAGAAAATGACTGAAAATGCCGCCTACGCGACGTTGCGCAAGCGCGCGATGAACCAGGGCGTCAAACTCGCCGAGGTTGCGCGCCAGTTGATCGCGTCGGCGGAATCGCCTGAATGATGGCCCGCTCATGAACGCACTCACTCATCACGTCCAGCCGGACGCCACGGAACGGCTCGAGAAAACGCATCTGCGGCTGGGTTTTGTCGCGCTGAGCGATGCCGCGCCGCTGGTGGCGGCCAAGCTGCTCGAGTTCGGCCATGCACATGGCCTGACGCTTGAATTGTGTCGGCAGCCATCATGGGCGGCTGTGCGCGACAAGCTCCTGTCCGGTGATCTGGACGCGGCGCACGCGCTCTATGGACTCGTCTACGGCGTGCAACTCGGGCTCGGTGGTCCGCAAACGGATATGGCGGTGCTGATGGTGCTCAACCGCAATGGCCAGGCGATCACGGTATCGAACCGCCTTGCCGACGCGATAAGCGAGCACAAAACGCTGCCCAGGGCACTCGCCACGCTTGGGAGAAAACCAGTTTTCGCGCAGACGTTCCCAACGGGCACACACGCGATGTGGCTGTATTACTGGCTCGCCGCGCAAGGCGTCCATCCGCTGCGCGATATCGAAAGCGTGGTGATTCCGCCGCCGCAGATGGTCGGCGCGCTGGCGGAAGAACGACTCGACGGTCTTTGCGTGGGAGAACCCTGGAATGCCGTTGCCGAAGCGCGAGGCGTAGGCAAAACCGTGGCTTACAGCAGCGAAGTCTGGCCGGACCATCCGGAGAAAGTACTCGCGTGCAGGCGCGATTTCGTCGGCGCTCACCCAAACACCGCCCGCGCGCTCGTGCAGACGATGCTTGAAGCATGCCGCTGGCTGGACGATTCCGGACATCGCGTTGAAATCGCGCGACGGCTGGCGCAGCCCGAGTTTCTAGGTGTGCCCGAGGAACTGATTGCATCGAGATTGCGAAACGAAGCAGCCAATACCGTCCGGTTGCCCGTTCGCTTTTTTGAAGGTGGTGCGGTGAACTATCCGCGACCGTCCGACGGCGTCTGGTTCATGACGCAATATCGGCGATGGGGCATGATCGACCGCATCGATGACTACGCAACCATCGCCGCGGCGATCAACGCGACGGATCTGTATCGCGAGGCGGCGCAGAATATGGGCATTCCTGTGCCCGCAGAAAGCGCGCCGCAGGTATTGATCGACGGCCGGGTATGGGATGGCACTCATCCCGATGCGTACGTAGACGGCTTCGCGATACGTGCGTGACCTGCGTACCCGTCTGTCGCAATGGCTCGCTATCGGAAAATCGGGTACTCAGACAGTCATGCGCTGCGGACCGCCGGGAAACGCACGCTGACAACGAGGCTGCCGCCCACCGCATCGCCGGGCGCGACCTGTGCATCGTGTACGCGTGCAATCTCCCGCACGATCGACAACCCTAGCCCACTGCCCTCCACCGCCAGCGTCGCTGCGCCCCGGTAGAACCGCTCGAACACCGCGTCACGTTCCCCTTCATTGACTACCATTAAGCAACGGCCAATGAAGCGCAGAATATAAACTTAACTCGCGCCAGGACGATTCCAATAGATACGGTATAACCTCATCACGAAGGTTTCCAGGAGACAGGACATGCGCAAGCTCCGTTCGCAAAGCTGGTTCGGCAGGAACGACAAGGATGGATTCATCCACCGCTCGTGGATGAAAAACCAGGGCATTCCGCACGACGAATTTGATGGACGTCCGGTGATCGGCATCTGCAACACGTGGTCGGAACTCACACCGTGTAACGCGCACTTTCGTGAACTCGCTGAGTACGTGAAGAAAGGCGTGCGTGAAGCGGGCGGTTTGCCGCTGGAGTTTCCGGTAATGTCACTTGGCGAATCCAATCTTCGCCCAACTGCCATGCTGTTTCGCAATCTCGCTTCGATGGATGTCGAAGAATCGATTCGCGGCAATCCGATGGATGGCGTGATTCTGCTCGTGGGTTGCGACAAGACCACGCCTGCGTTGCTGATGGGCGCGGCGTCGTGCAATCTGCCGGCGCTGGCGGTTTCCGGTGGCCCGATGCTGAATGGCCGGTTTCGCGGCAAGCATATCGGCTCGGGCACGGGCGTCTGGCAGATGTCGGAGGAAGTGCGTGCCGGCACGATGACGCAGGAAGAATTCACCGAAGCCGAATCGTGCATGAACCGCTCGCGGGGTCACTGCATGACGATGGGCACGGCGTCGACGATGGCCTCGATGGTTGAATCGCTCGGTATGGGTTTGCCGCATAACGCGGCGATTCCGGCTGTGGATGCGCGGCGTCAGGTGCTCGCGCATCTGGCCGGGCGCCGCATCGTCGATATGGTCCGCGAAGACCTGACGATGGACAGGATCCTCACGCGTCAAGCCTTCGAGAACGCAATCCGCACGAATGCGGCGATTGGTGGGTCGACCAATGCGGTGGTTCACCTGATCGCGCTCGCGAAGCGGATCGGCGTGGAGCTTTCGCTGGAAGACTGGGAACTGGGTTCGAACGTGCCGTGCCTGGTGAACCTGCAACCGTCGGGCGAATACCTGATGGAGGACTTTTACTACGCGGGCGGATTGCCGGCGGTGCTGAAGCAGCTCGGCGAGCAAGGCCTGCTGCATCGCGACGCGCTGACTGTCAACGGCAAGACGATCTGGGACAACGTGCAAAACGCGCCCAATTACGACGAGAAGGTCATCACGACGTTCGCCGAGCCGTTCAAGCCGAAGGCCGGCATTGCCGTGCTCAAGGGCAATCTCGCGCCGAATGGCGCGGTGATCAAGCCGTCGGCGGCCACACCTTCTTTACTCAAACATCGCGGTCGCGCGGTGGTATTCGAGAACGTCGAAGAGTTGCACGCGAAGGTCGACGACGATTCGCTCGATATCGACGAGCACTGCATCATGGTGCTCAAGGGCGCAGGGCCGAAGGGTTATCCGGGCTTCGCTGAAGTCGGCAACATGCCGCTGCCGAAGAAGGTGCTGGAAAAGGGCATCACCGACATGGTCCGCATTTCGGATGGCCGCATGAGCGGCACCGCGTACGGCGCGGTCGTGCTGCACGTATCGCCGGAAGCGGCGGCAGGCGGCCCGCTCGCGCTCGTTAAAACCGGCGACATGATCGAACTCGATGTCGAAGCGCGCCGTCTGCATCTCGAAGTTTCCGACGAAGAACTCGCACGCCGTCGCGCGGAATGGCAGGCGCCGGAACTGCCGAAGCGCGGTTACTACAAGCTCTATGTCGAGCACGTCTTGCAGGCAGACCAGGGCGCGGATCTGGACTTTCTGGTCGGATCGAGCGGCGCGCCGGTGCCGCGCGATTCTCACTAACGCCCACTGACAAGGAAACAGGCGAATGACGGCGATCGATGCGCTTCCTCCCGGCGGAATCTGGCCCGTTTTGTACGCGTACTTCGACCAGCACAATCAGCTCGATCGAAACGCGATGCGCACGCAGGTTGATACCACGATCCACGCAGGCGCACCCGGCATTGTGATCCTGGGGCTTGCGACCGAAGTGCATCGCATGTCGCTCGAAGAGAAGCATCAGGTGATCGACTGGGCCAGTGCAGACATCGATGCGCGCGTGCCGCTCGCCGTCACGATCACGGGCGACACGGTTGACGCCCAGGCCGCGCTTGCCGATTACGCCGTAGCGCGTGGTGCGTCATGGCTCATCCTGCAGCCGCCTTCCGCGCGTAATCAGCCCGAATCGTTCTATTTCGATTTTTTCGCCGACGTGATGCTGCGCGTGCGTGCCCCGGTTGGAATTCAAAACGCGCCTGAGTATCTCGGCGTCGGACTGTCAGCAGAATCGATCGTTGAACTTGCGCGCCAACGCGACAGTTTTCGATGGCTCAAAGGCGAAGGACCCGCGCTTACGATCCGTAACACCATCGACCAGTTGCGCGCGCTTGGGACGCCACTGCCCGTATTCAACGGACGCGGCGGTCAGGAAATCATCGACAATCTGCGCGCGGGTTGCGCCGGCCTGATCGTTGCACCGGATACCTTCGACAGGCAGGTCGCCATCCAGCGAGCTTTTGTTGCAGGAGACGAGGCACGCGCGGAGGCGCTGTATGCAGAAGTGCTGCCATCCATTGTGTTTGTGATGCAGTCGCTCGATTCGTTGACCTGCTATGGCAAACGGATAGCTGGGTGGAGAATGGGCTTTGATGTGCAACACGATCGCGGCATCGCGCCGACGGCATTCGGACTTGAATGCGCGCGGCGCTTTGCCAGACAGCTGGGGGCTTACGCCTGAACCTTAAAGCGTGGAGGCGTACCCACTACGTTAAAAGTTGAAGTTGTCGATATTGCTCGCGTCGAATGTAGTCGGCGGTCCAAGGATGATTTCTCCCTTCGGGCCGATCGTGCGCTTGCCAAGTTTGCCGGCTTCGAACGATTCGCCTTCCTTGCCCGAAATCGTCCCTGACGCCAGGTTCGCAGCGGCAAACGCGGCCAGATAACCGAGTTGGCCCGGATCCCACAGCTGGAACGCCTTCACAGTGCCGTTCTTGACGAACGCGCGCATCTGGTTCGGCGTACCGAGACCAGTCACAGCCACCTTGCCCTTGCTCGACGAGGTCGATATGTAGCGAGCCGCCGCCGCGATACCAACCGATGTGGGCGCAACGATCGCCTTCAGGTTGGGATACGCCTGCAGCAGACCTTGCGTCTCGACGAACGACTTCTGGTCGTCATCGTTGCCGTAGGCGATCTTCACCAGCTTCAGCTTCGAATACTCCGGCTTTTTCAGTTCATCCTGCATCCACTTGATCCAGGTGTTCTGATTGGTCGCATTCGGCGTTGCCGACAGGATGGCGAATTCACCCTCGCCGCCCATCAACTTCGACACGAGCTGGATCTGACCGCGTCCGATGCTTTCCGCGTTCGCCTGATTGACGAACAGCTGGCGTCCTTCGGGTGCGGTATCGGAGTCGAACGTCACGACCTTGATGCCTTGCGACATCGCTTTCTTCAGATAAGGCACGACTGCATTCGCATCATTGGCCGCGATCACAATGGCATCCTGCTTCTGCGTGATCAGCGTGTTGATGTACTGCACCTGCGACGACGCACCCGCATCCGATGGGCCGACTACCTTGCCGACACCGTTGAATTCCTTGATGCCGGCCATGCCGCCATCGTCGGCGATGACTTCGTACGGGTTGTTGATCTGCTTGGGCAGAAACGCGATCTTCAGCCCGCTTTTGAGGTCAGCCGCGCCCGCCGCGCAGCTCAGGCCTAGCAGTGCGGCGCACAGCGCCGCCGCGCTGGCGCAACGAAGTGGTCTTCTCATGTCATGTCTCCTGGTTATATTGTCGGGTGTCTTGTACCCGGGGTTGTTAATCGTCCTGACCTCTACCACCTGTTGCGTCATTCATGTGCTGCGTGCTCCACCCGATCTGGCGATAAACCGCCGGTCGCGCATCGCGCGCCAGCGTGCAACCAGGTTAGGAATAAGCACCGATGCGAGCAACAGCACGCCTGTGACAATAGTCAGCGTTTCGCTGGACACGTCATCGAGCGTCAACGCATTCTTCAGCACGCCGACGATCAGTAGCGAAAGCAGCACACCGTACATCGAACCGCGCCCGCCGAAAATGCTCACGCCACCAAACAGAACGGCCGCGATCACCGATAGCTCAAAGCCTTCGCCGTTATCGCCGCGCGCACTGGTGAAGCGCAGCGTGTAGACAATGCCTGCCAGCGCGCTGAGTACACCCGATGTCACGAACAGCCTCAACCGGATCTTCGCTACGTCGATGCCGGAAAACGCGGCCGCGGTGGAATTCGCGCCGATCGCGTAGAGACTGCGTCCAAAAGGCGTCGCCTGCAGCAGCACCGTGAACACCACCGCACAGACAATCACAATGACAAACGGCAATGGAATAAAGCTCGACCATAACGTGTCCATACCGAATGCCGTGTATGCGGCCGGGAAATCGGCAACGGCCTGATCGCCCAGCAGCACATACGCAAGCCCACGAAACAGCGCGAGCGTACCGATCGTCACGGCAAGCGAAGGCAGGTTCAGCTTCACGATCACCAGACCGTTCAGCAGCCCGGCTAACGCGCCAAAGACCAGCACAAGCACGATGACAACCGGCATCGGCAGACCCATATGCCATAGCACGCCCATCAACGCGCTGGACGCCCCCAACACCGACGCCACCGACAGATCGATTTCCGCCGCGACGATGATCAACGTCATTGGCAGCGCCATCAACGCAATTTCGGTGAGGTCGGCGAGTACGTTGCCAAGATTCGCCGCCGTCAGAAACACCGGCGACAGCACACGTCCAAGGATCAAGGCGAGAATCAATACGACGACAAGCAGCACTTCCCATTGAAGCGGCGTCTCACGTCGACGCGTCAACAAAGCGGAATCGGGTTTAGCCATGATCGCGTTTCCTCATCATGCGTTTAGCGACGGAGCGCGCGAGCAGCGTATCGGCCGCGATCGCAACGACGATAAGCGCACCTTCAATTGCCTGTTCCCAGAATGGCGACACGTGCAGCACGACAAGCGCAATGCTGATAACGCCAAGCACCAGCGCGCCAAGCGTGGCGCCGAGAATCGTGCCGACACCGCCCGTGATCGCTACACTACCGACCACCGCTGCGGCGACCACCTGCAGCTCGATCCCCTTGGCGGTGCTGGCGTCGACGGTACCAAAACGGGCAAGCCACAACGCGCCGGCGAAGCCTGCAATGGCGCCGCTGATCAGAAACCCGGCCATCACGCGCCGCTCGACGTTGACACCTGCAAGCCTCGCGGCCTCTGGATTCGAGCCGATCGCGTAGTGTTCCCGACCGCCGCGAAACTGTTTCAGATAGATCGACAGACCGATCAGCACGACAGCAGCGATCAACGCAAGCGACGGCACACCGAATACAGCACCCGTTGCGAGCCGCGAGAACGATTCCGGCAGACTGGTCGCGTTGATCTGGCCGCCGTGGACCCACGCGTAATCGGCGCCGCGGAAAATGTAGAGCGTCGATAGCGTCGCCACCAGCGATGGCACGCGCCCCACCGCTACCAGCAACGCGTTGATCCCGCCCGCAATGAGACCGATCGCCAGACCCGCAGCAAGCGCGACGATAACCGGCATGTGCGGGAACGCGACGAAGAGACTCCCGACTGCGTACGCGCTCACGCCGACGGTCGACCCGACTGACAGGTCGATATGGCGCATCAGAATCACCACGGTCATGCCCGCCGTCAGCAAGCTGACGATCGACACATTCAGCAGCACATCGCGCAGATTCTGCAAATTGAGGAACTGCGGCTTCGCGAGTGCCGTGCCGACCACCAGCAGGATGAGCACGACAAAAAGCGTCGTCTCGCGGCTCTTTGCGATGGTGCCGATGAGGCCGCCGGCGCCCGAAGCCGGACGTCGAGTGTCAGGCGGCTGCACGGGCGCAGCGTGAGTATGGGTTGTCGAATGGCGCATCATGCTGCGTGCCCCAACGTCGCGGTGGACTGGCCCAGCGCCGCGCCCATGATCCGCTCTTCGTTCGCTTCGGCGCGCGATATGTCGGCGCTAATGCGTCCCTCATGCATCACGAGCACACGATCGGCCATGCCGAGCACCTCCGGCAACTCGCTTGAAATCATCAGCACCGCCATGCCATCGCGAACCAGTTCTGCCAGCGCGCCATACACCTCCGCCTTCGCACCGACGTCGATGCCACGCGTGGGTTCATCGATGATCAGCACCTTGGGATTCGTTGCAAGCCATTTGCCGAGCACCACTTTTTGCTGGTTGCCACCCGAAAGCGTGCCGACGGGTGCGGACGGATCACCCGCTTTCAGATGCAATCGCGTACCCCATTGCGTGGCGAGCGTACGTTCGCTTCTGGTTGAAATCAGTCCGTGCCGGACGAGGCGACCCAGTACGGTCATCGACGCATTACGCGCGATGCTCAGTTCCAGCGCGAGGCCTTGCTGCCGGCGATCTTCAGGCACGAGTGCAAGGCCAGCCTGGACTGCCGCCGCGGGACGCCCCGGCTTTAAAGGCTTCCCCGCAATACGGATCTCTCCAGAATCGAACGGATCGATGCCGAAGATCGCGCGCGCCACTTCGCTGCGGCCTGCGCCGACGAGTCCCGCCAGCGCCACGATCTCACCTGCGCGAACCTCGAACGAGATGTCCTTGAATACGCCGACGCGCGTCAGACCGCGCACCGAAAGCCTCACTTCGCCCGGCTTTACATCCGCCTTCGGATAGAAACTTTCCAGGTCGCGACCGACCATCTTCGCGACGATCGACGCAGTATCCAGTTCGGCGGTTAGTCCATCGAACACCTTGGCACCGTCGCGCATGATCGTCACGCGCTGCGTGAGCGCAAAAACCTCGTCGAGTCGGTGCGTGATAAAAAGAATCGCGACATCGCGCTCGCGCAGCCGGCGCACGATCGTAAAGAGCCGATCGACTTCCGGCAGGGACAACGCCGCAGTCGGCTCATCCATGATCAGCACGTTCGCGTTCAGCGACAGCGCCTTGGCGATTTCGATGACCTGCTGATCGGCAATCGACAGCCCGCGAACCATCTGGTCCGCACGCAGATCGACACCCAGCGACGCGAGCAGATCACGCACCTCGCGATGCATCGCATCGTATTGAATGCGGCCAAGGCGGTCCACCGGCTGGCGGCCCATGAAAATGTTCTCGGCAATCGACAGATCGAAAAACAGCGTCGGTTCCTGATAGATCACCGCAAGGCCCGCATCGCGCGCCTCGGCGGGCGTGGCGAATTGACGTGGTATGCCGTCGACAAGCAACTCGCCCGTATCCGGTTGATGCACGCCAGCCAGAATCTTGACGAGTGTCGACTTGCCCGCGCCGTTCTCGCCAAGCAGCGCGTGCACTTCGCCAGGCCATAGCGCAAGCTCAGCATCGAAGAGCGCCCGCACACGGCCGAATGATTTGCTCGCATGCTTCAATTCAAGCCGCGGTCCGCCGGAAGGTTGTTGCTGCACTGCGTTGTCTCCTCCATCGTGCGATGCTGCTCGAGCGTCGCGATAATCCGTTTGCACCGCCAGCGGCTAGATACGATAGACGCGCTCGGCGTTGCTTTTGAAGAGTGCGTCTTTCTCGTCTTCACTGGCGCCTTCGACGATCGACGCATACGCGTTCCACAAATCCGTGTACGAACCGAACAGCCTGTCGACTGGAAAGTTCGATGCGAACATCGCGCGCGACGTACCGAACGTGTCGATGGTTTCGAGCACATAGGGCCGCAGGCTTTCCACCGTCCATCGATGATCGAACATCGCAAGGCCGCTTATCTTGACGGCGACGTTCTCGCAGGTTGCCAGCAATCGCATACCGTCACGCCACGCGCGAAAGCCCTCGACGCTGTTGCGGTCTACAAACATGCCGGCATGATTGATGATGAACTGCGTACCCGGATGCGCATTCGCCAGCGCCGCCGCTTCCGTCATCTGCGACGGATAAAGCTGCAGATCGAAGGACATTCCATGACGTCGCAGCAGCGAAAAGTTCTCGCGCCATAGCGGGTCACGCATCAGATGCCGACCGATGTAGTCGTATAGTCGCGTGGCATGCACGTTCAATATCTGCCGCACGCCGCGCGTATTCGCAAACGCCGCGTGACCTTCGAGCACTTCAGCAGCATTCGATGCAGACAGGTCGACTGCCGCAACGATGCCCTGCGGCATCCCGCGCGATTCCGTTGCATCGGCAACCTGTTGCAGCCAGCGCGTCTCTTCGACTGGATCAGCCGGATCGTGGTTCGCCTCGACGTGGACGACTTTCAGCACTTCGATGTCGCGCGCGTCGGCGTGCAGATCGGCAATCAGATAGTCGTGCTTCAACTCGCGTGCGTCGCCAACGAACGACACGCCCGGGTTTGCCAGCCACGGATAGTGATGCGTTTTCAGGTCCCACAGATGAATGTGCGGGTCGACCACTTGCATGGGGCACCCTCCGCCCGTTGAAGGTTTAAGTGTTTAAAGGTCGTTCATGGAAGATGGAACACCGGCACGAGCGTTTGCTGCAATGGCGTGTGATCGGGAGCCGTCTGCATGATGCCGGCCATGTGGTCCCACCATTTGCGCATCACGTCGAGAGCGGGTAGCTGGTCCATCGTATGGTCGACAGGGCGCGCGAGCACGGCGAACAGATGATTCGTCTCTTCATCGAGGAAGATCCGATAGTCGTGCACGCCAGCGTTGTGCAGTGCATCAACGAGGTCTGGCCAGATGTCCCGGTGCCTGCGTTCATATTCGTCGCGCATGCCGGGGTTGAGCATCATCCGGAAAGCCACTGTCTCCATCACCTCGTGTCTCCAGTTGTGTTCTGCGCTTTCTCGGGCGAAGCGTCTGGAACGACTATAATTCCGGCGTCGATAGCATCTCAATCCGAAGTTGGGATTGGGCGATACTGAAACCGAATCGCACAGGTCCATGAACCACAACGCTTCTACGGTCGCCCTCGTCAACAGGCTCAAGTTCAAACATCTTGCGCTTCTCGTTGCGCTCGACGACGCGCGCAACGTCCACCAGGCCGCTGAGGCGATCAACGTCGCGCAACCAAGCGCCAGCCGTATGCTCGGCGATATCGAGGAAGCGTTTGGCTTCCTGCTTTTCGAGCGCAACGCCCGCGGCATGCAGCCCACGCCGCTCGGCGTCGTCACCCTTGCCTACGCCCGGCGCGCACTCGCCGAATTGACGCGCTTCGCCGAAGACCTCGACGTCAAACGTAAAGGCGGTCACGGCCAGTTGACCGTCGGCGCCATCATGGGCGCCGCGCCCGATCTGCTGGCCATGGCCGTCGCTGCGCTCAAGACCGAGCGGCCGCTTCTCAATGTGCGCATCCTCGGTGAAACCAGCGATCAGGTTGTCCAGTTGCTGCATCGCCGCGAAGTCGACCTCGCGCT
Organism: Paraburkholderia sp. GAS42; assembly: GCF_050436565.1. Lineage (NCBI taxonomy): Bacteria > Pseudomonadati > Pseudomonadota > Betaproteobacteria > Burkholderiales > Burkholderiaceae > Paraburkholderia > Paraburkholderia sp. GAS42. Next base: position 63,992 of record NZ_JBNDML010000009.1, read on the forward strand.
TGGCCGGCTGACAAGTCCGCTACAACACAATGACTTCAGCTTTGAACTGCTTGCCCGCGAACCGTTGCTGCTCGTCGTTCGCAGTGCGCATCCGCTTGCCGGCTGCAAATCGATCACACTTCGTGAGCTGATCGAGTGGCCGTGGGTCGCGCAACCGCTGTCGAGCCCTGCGCGCGTGCTCTTCGAAGAAGAACTTGCGCGCGCCGGTCTCGCGACGCCGGTGAATCTGACCGAATGCGCGTCGATCTTCGCGACCCTCCAGTTACTGGAGAACTACGACGCCGTTGCGATGCTGCCGGAATCCGTTGTGCGCGACCACGTGCGCGGCAAACTGCTCGTCGCGCTGCCTGCTGAAATCGGCAAAAGTCTGCCAGGTTTCGGCATTCTCACCCGCAAGGGCGAACCGCTTGCCGAGCCTGCGGAGCACTTTGTCGATCTGCTGCGCGGGTTTTCGAAGTCGCTTGCACGCGACGACGTCCATGCCGTTGCGCCACAACCCGCGCATTGAATACTCACTGAAGGTTGACGAAAAGGCCGCCGTCCACCAGCAATGCAGCACCTGTCACATAGCGGGCACGGTCGGAAGCAAGAAACACCACGCACTCCGCGACATCGTCCGGCCGGCCCAGTCTGCCTAGCGGAATGCGTTTTTCGAAGTACGCTTTCTTGGCTTCGTCGGCGAGATCTTCTGCGTTCAGATCGGTGGCGATCGTGCCCGGCATCACCGAATTACAGCGGATGCCATACGGTCCCAACGCGACCGCGCATGACTGCATCAGCGAGTGCACGCCCGCTTTAGTCGGCGTGTAATGCGTCTGCATGCCGCCGCCCACCAGTGCACTGATTGAACTCGTCGCGACAATCGCGCCGCCTGTGCCCTGTTCTTTCATCTGCCGCGCCGCCGCCTGCGTCACATAGAACGCGCCATTCAGGTTGACGCCAACCGTCGTTTCGAGCACCTCAGCGGGCATGTCGAGGAACGCGTGGAACGGACAGATGCCGGCATTGCTTGCGAGTACATCGACCTTGCCGAACGCATCGACGGTACGGCGCACGAGTTCCGTGCCTGTCTCCGGGAGCGCGACGTTACCTTCGACCGCGATCACGCGACGTCCCAGCGCTTCAATTTCGCCGACGACTTCTTCGACCGCTGAACGACGTCCATACGACGCGTCGTTATCGCCCCAGAAGTTGATCGCCACGTCGGCGCCTTCGGTTGCGCACGCAACGGCTATTGCGCGACCGATACCGCGCGACCCACCGGTGACGATCACTACCTTGTCCTTGAGCAGCACGTCTTTTCCTCCGCCTTTCAGCTATATCGTTGCGAATCCGCGCGAGCCGTTCAATACGCATTACGCGTTCAATTCACGTCTAGTGCGAATATGGACGCGCCAGCGCGCATTCTGGATTCAACCGCACGCCGAACCCCGGCGTTTCAGGCACTTTCATGCGGCCATTCACGGGCACGGGTTCATCGAGCAGCAATGGCGTGAACATCGGTACAACCTGGTCCGCCTTCGGCGCCATCATCAGGAATTCCGCAAACGGCGAGTTATGACGCGTCACGACAAAGTGATAGCTATACACCGACGAACCATGCGGCACCACCATCACGTTGTGCGCATCGGCGAGCGCGGAAATCTTGATCAGTTCCGTAATGCCGCCGCACCAGCCGACGTCCGGCTGGATCAGATCGCAGCACTCCATCTCCAGCAGCATCCTGAAGCCCCAGCGCGTCGCTTCATGTTCGCCCGTCGACACCATCATGCCGCGAGGCACGTTGCGGCGCAGTTCGGCGTAACCCCAGTAGTCATCCGGCGGCAGACATTCCTCGACCCACTTTAGACCGTATTCATGCGCGGCCTGCGCAAGACGTGTCGCGTAGGGCACGTCAAGGCTCATCCAGCAATCGAGCATCAACCAGAAATCGTCACCGACTTTCGAGCGCATGTCGGCCAGCTTTGCGATGTTCTTCTTGAGACCTTCTTCACCTTCTGCGGGGCCGTGCTGCAACGGCATCTTGCCGCCGATAAAGCCCATCTGCTTCGCAAGGTCGGGGCGCGCGCCCGTCGCGTAGAACACCAGCTCATCGCGTACCGGTCCGCCCAAAAGCTGATACACCGGCTCCTTGCGCACCTTTGCGAGCAGATCCCACAACGCGAGATCGACGCCCGAAATCGTGTTCAGCACCACGCCTTTGCGACCGTAGTAGAGCGTGGCGAAATACATCTGATCCCACATTTTCTCGATGTCGGTGACAAGCTGCCCCTCAAGAAAGCGCGCGAGATGCTTTTCCACGATGAACGCGCCAATCTCGCCGCCCGTCGTGACCGCAAAGCCAACCGTTCCATCACTGGCTTCGATCTCGACCACAAGCGTGCCCAGCACATTGATCCCGAACGACCGACGGCTTTGCCGGTATTCCGGGTAACGCGCCATCGGCGTCGAGATGTGATCGTCGATCCAGTGACCGTCGGCCTGGTCGTGATAATCGGCGCCGCCGCCGCGAACGATGAAGGCACGCACGTGCCGGATAGTGGGCATGGCCATGAGGATGGGCTCCGTGTTGTCCGTATATAAGTGCGTCCGTTAGCGCCTGTTCACGCGTGTATCTGCGCGCGGGTTTGCGTTAGCGGGAGTGATGAATCGGGTGATGAAACAGCGAAAGCGAACCGTCTTCGCTGCGGCGAAACAGTGTGGCGATCAGGAGCGCGGCGAGCACGCTAGCCGCGCCGAGTACGATCAGCCCTGCCGACATCGACGGGAATGCCTGATCGACGCCCGTGCGCAATGTAGGCGCGATAAAGCCACCGATACTGCCAAGTGAATTAATCAACGCGATACCACCCGCAGCGGCAGCACCCGTGAGGTAACGCGTCGGAAAGGTCCAGAAGAGCGGCTGTGCCGCGATAAATCCACTGGCCGCGCAGCACAACGCAATGAGTGCAAGCGCCGGGCTATGCAGCAATCCTGACAGGCCGATTCCGCAACCTGCGACGACCAGCAACAGCACGGCCCAGCTACGATGCCCGCCTGTGCGATCCGCGCGACGCGGCACGTACCAGGTGACCGCAACCGCGCACAACCACGGCAACGCTGTCACGAGGCCGACGCGCAGCCCGACCTTCGTACCAAGCAGCGCCGCAACCTGTTGCGGCAGATAGAAGATCACGCCGTACACGCTGGTCTGGATCAACAGATAGATGAACGAAAGCGCAAGCACGCGGCGATCGCAAAGCGCGGCCAGCACGCCGCGCGGGCCATGTGCGGCGGCCTCGCGGGCGTCTTCATCGAGCGCGGCTGCGAGCAGGATGCGTTGGGTGTCATCAAGCCATCGGGCATCCGCGGGCCGGTTGTCGAGATACCAGAACGCCCACACGCCGACTGCAGAAGCCAGGCCACCTTCGATCAGAAACAGCCACTGCCAGCCCGCAAGGCCGAGCGCGCCATGCAGATCGAGCAGCAGGCCCGACAGCGGACTGCCGAAAATAAACGCGAGCGGCGCGCCGAAGTAGAACACGCCGACGGCACGCGCCCTGGCTGATTGCGGAAACCAGTGTGTCAGGTAGTAGATGATGCCGGGGAAGAAACCCGCCTCGGCGACGCCGAGCAGAAACCGCAGCGTATAGAACGCAAATGGCGTATGCACCAGCGCCATGCCCGCGGAAACGATGCCCCACGTCACCATGATGCGGCACATCCACAACCGCGCGCCGACGCGATGCAGCAGCAGATTGCTCGGCACTTCAAACAGCGCATAGCCGACGAAGAACACGCCTGCGCCAAACGCAAAGGCGGCATCGGAAAGACCTGTATCGTGCTGCAGCGCCTTTTGCGCAAAGCCGATGTTCGCGCGATCGAGGAAGGCCAGCACGTACATCAGCAGCAGGAACGGCAATAGCCGCCGCATGACCTTGCCGATAACTGCCTCGGTCGAGGAAGTCGTGTTCATCGTGTCTCCTGATTCGTCCGGCTTCGTGGCCGGTTCGACAAGCCTGTCTTCCTGTGCCGGCCTGGAACGCGTCAGTAAGTCGCGCGGCCGCCGGACAGATCGAACACCGAGCCTGTGCTGAACGCACAGTCTTCAGAAGACAGCCAGAGGATCAGTGACGCGGCTTCTTCGGGCAACAGGAAGCGGTTCATCGGAATCTTCGACAGCATGTAGTCGATATGTTCCTGCGCCATCGAATCGAAGATTTCGGTTTTTGCCGCGGCTGGGGTGACCGCGTTGACGAGGATATTGCTGGTGGCCAGCTCCTTGCCAAGCGATTTGGTGAGCCCGATCAGGCCGGCTTTCGAAGCGCTATAGTGCGAGGCGTTCGGATTGCCCTCCTTGCCCGCGACCGACGCGATATTGACGATGCGTCCATAGCCCTGCTTCAACATCTGCGGAACGATGGCGCGGCTTGTCAGGTATGGGCCGATCAGGTTCACGTCGATCACGCGCCGCCACACGTCCGGGTCCAGTTCCCACAATTTGCCGTTGCCGCCGGTGATGCCAGCGCAGTTGATCAGCACGTGGATCGCGCCGTGTTGCTCGATGGTTCGATTCGTTGCGTCCGCAACGGAAGCTTCACTGGTCAGCTCGACGACGGCAGAGGTTACCTTGCCGTGTTCACTGAGTTCGCGCTCGCTGCGCGCGAGCCGGTCGGCATCGACGTCCCATAGCGCCACTGACGCGCCCGACTGCAGCGCCCGCTGCGCCACCGCGTACCCAATACCGCGCGCCCCACCCGTAACGACGACGACGCGGTTGTCCAGATCGATCCGGTTCATTGCTGTCTCCTGCACCTGGCTTGAATGTTTATGTAGCCAATATACGGGGAGACCGATAGCTCAACAATTCGAGTATTGGATGTGGTGATAACAAAAGCGGATTGGCGGACGGGCGGCAAGGCGGGCGCCCGCATATAGCGGCCGTCGCGCTACCGCTTTACGAGCCCATCCTCGTTGTATTTTTTACAACACCAGACTTCCACGGCGTCGCGACTCTAGCGGGTGTCTGACGGCGCTTCCGCCACCGCGTCAACTAACTCCGATGGTTTCGGCATGGCTTCGAATGTGTCGGAAACTGGCGCCGGACCTGCTTCCTGGCGATGGACGTCATGCGTAACGAAGCCAAGGTCATGGCCTGGAACCTCAAACCAGTCGGGATTACCGAAGGAGCGGCGGATGTCCTCGAGGCCGCTCGCCCAATGTTCGCCCATGGTGTCGTTGCTGAACTCATAGTCCTTGTAGTGACCTTCAAAAAACTTGTTCTTGTAGATAAGGTGCACGACATTGACCGCACTGCCGTCTGCGACTTTCTGTGCCTGCCGGACTAGTGGGTGTGTCTGCCGCACCTTCTCCGGAATGTGTTCAAGCAGTTCCTTGATCAGGCGAGCATGCTTCTGGCTCTGCGACACAAACGCCGTGATGGCGCGGGTCCGGCTTGAGTATTGAATGTCCTTGGCCCGCTCGGCGACATCAAGCAAATCGCCAGGTAGCGTTCCTCTTGCGCTCCACAGGTCAACCTGGAAGACCAGCGCATCTTTGTGCTGGCATTCCCTGACGATTTCCGTGAGCGGCGTGTTTGAGACCAGACCTCCGTCCCAGTAATATTCTCCGTCGATTTCCACTGCTGGAAAGCCCGGCGGCAACGCACCAGACGCCATAAAGTGCTCCGGCTCGAGACGAGTCTGCGTGTTGTCAAAGTACACCAGATTGCCCGTTCGAACATTGACCGCACCGACGGAAACGCGAACGTCACCGTCGTTAATACGGTCGAAATTGGCGTACTTGACGAGCGTCGCACGCAACGCCGTCGTATCGTAAAAGCTCACCTCGTTCGGCTGTTTCTTTGCCACGCCGGCGATGGGTAGGGAAAAGCGCGGTGCGAAAAAGCCCTTTTGACCTTCAGTTAAAGCGCGACCGGCAGCCCACATGCTCGACCACTTGCGCCCAACGTTCGGAAACCCAAGCGCTGCCGGGACCAAAGCGCCAACGTGCCCGAATAAGTCCGCTGGTTGACAGATGGTGTTCCAGAAGCCGCGCAATGCTTCTACCCGGTCCTCTGGTGCGTTGCCTGCGATGATGGCGGTATTCAAGGCGCCAATCGAGATGCCCGATATCCAGGTGGGTTCAACACCCACTTCTGCAAGCCCCTCATAGACGCCGGCCTGATAGGAACCCAACGCGCCACCGCCCTGCAGGACCAGACCGATTTCGTCGTAGGAAGGTAGCTCAAGATGATTCGGTTGCTTCAATGTATTGCGTTGACTGCGGCGCATCGTCGGCTCCTCATTGCATGAACCAGCCGTGACTGACCACAATCGACTGTCCGGTCAGCGCTGCTGATTCAAACCCTGCCAGGAAGGCCACCGTTCTGGCAACATCGGCTACGGTGGTAAATTCGCCGTCGACGGTTTCCTTCAGCATCACGTCCTTAACGACTTGAGCTTCCGGAATACCGAGCGCTTTCGCCTGTTCCGGAATCTGCTTGTCAACCAGTGGAGTACGGACAAAGCCCGGACATACAACATTCGCTCTCACGCCGCGTGAGCCACCCTCCTTCGCGACGACCCGAGCAAGACCCAGCAGACCGTGCTTGGCGGTGACGTAAGCCGACTTCAGCTTCGACGCTTCGTGTGAATGAACGGAGCCCATGTAGATGATGGAGCCGCCCTTTCCAGAAGCGTACATATGCCTGATAGCAGCCTTCGTGGTCAGAAATGCGCCATCCAGGTGAATGGCGAGCATCTTCTTCCAGTCGGAATAGGCGTAGTCTTCAATCGGGTTGACAATCTGAATGCCCGCGTTCGACACCAGCACATCGATGCCGCCAAGTTTTCCAACTGCGTCTTCGATACCTGCGTTGACCGCTTCTTCGCTCGTGACGTCCATCGACACCGCAAGTGCTTTTCCACCCGCGGCGACGATACTGTCCGCGACCTGCTGCGCGTTTGTCAGATTCAGGTCAGCAATGACAACCGCCGCGCCGTCCGAGGCCAGCTTGCGTGCGCATTGTTCACCAATACCGCTTGCGGCGCCGGTCACAAGCGCGACTTTTCCTTCCAGCGACATAAGTTGCTCCTTGCTAGATTACAGGTTCACGGCAAGCTTCAGTGCTTCCGCCGGGGCGAGGTAGTCGTAAGCGACTTCGCCCACATCGAGGGTGAGATTTGCAATGACGTGTCTGGCGCCCACTACCCTTTTGACAGGAAGGTCAGCGACCGGCGCCAACGCATGTGCGTGCAGCTCGAGCGCAGCGGGGCCTTCCCATGCACCGAGCACAGAAACGTCGCGCAGGTAGAACCGTACGAGTTCACAAATCCGCGGTGAGCCATCCACATGGGGGATGACCTTCAACAGGTAATTGGGTGTGTCCGCGAGTTTCTTGCGTTCAGATTCGATATCGAGCGGGCGGTACTTGTAGCCCATGCTGCCAGCAGCGACCCGTTGCGTCCCATAGTCGAGTGTGCCGAGCAACGTATCTTTTCCGTCAACAGATAAGCGGGGTGAAGCGAGTTTTTTCGGGAAACCCCAAATCTCCCGACCGCCAGCAATTGGACCTTCGTCGTCGAGATACATCGCGTGCGTATAGCTGGCTTTCTGGCCGGCTTCGTCCAGGACCGATATGACCTGACCACTCTCTGTGTAGTCGCCAAATCCGGATGAATCTGGCATACGGATGAACTCGTAGTGAACAAGACCGTTGTCGACCGTCAGGGGCTCCGGCACGACTGCGCGAACCGCGTCCATGTCGGTCTCGTACGAAATGATGAAGTATTCGCGGTTGAGGAACCGAAATGGCGGACGTGGGTAGGCCGGGTTGTGCACAGGCATTGCGAAGGCATTCTTGCGGATTTCATCGAGTGTCACTGCAATTTTTCCGTCAGATAGCGAAGTCGCCATCTTAGAGGCAAATCGCAGTGGCCTTCAGTGAAGCGAACATGGCGGACAATGAATCCGCGACCGGCGCGGCAGGCGTCAAGCGTCCATCCCGCCTGGGTTTGAGCCGCGTTTAAGCTTGCCTCGATGCCACATTGTCCGACTTCGCAAAACACTGTTGCAGGACGGATTTTGGTGTTGAGGGGAACCAACGCTTAAGACTGGGGGTCACTGCACAGGCCTGGACTGGGAGTCGGACGATATGGCACTCTCGCAATGCACTTTATCGGACGTGCGCAGCGACCATCCTCGAACTCTGAGCGGAATACATTTCTCGTTGAGGCAACACCGCGCATCAGCCGTCGAACGATGAGCACTCGCGAATATCTGGCATGTGAAGTCTTCTGGTTGCCGTCCACGACTCCAGTGCCATCGGCGCCGCAATAGCTACAGAAGCGTATGCTGCAGTAAATCATCAGGAGACGACCATGGACCTTGCCGGGAAGACCCTATTCATGTCCGGTGGCAGCCGCGGCATCGGACTCGCGATTGCACTGAGAGCCGCTCGCGACGGCGCGAACATCGTGATTGCCGCAAAGACCGCCGACCCAGACCCGCGTCTCGAGGGTACGATTTATACAGCGGCTGCCGCTATTGAAGCTGCTGGCGGCAAGGCGCTCCCGCTTGTTGTGGACATTCGCGACGAGGAACGCGTGAAAGCCGCGGTTGCGGAGACCGTCGGGTTATTCGGCGGCATCGATATCCTCGTGAACAATGCCAGCGCCATTCGATTGACTGGCACACTTGACACACCCGTCAAACGGTATGACCTGATGCATGGAGTCAATGGCAGAGGCACGTTCGTATGTGCACAGGCCTGCCTGCCTCACCTCCTCAATTCGTCGAACCCGCACATCCTCACACTGTCGCCGCCTTTGGTCAGCGACGCGAAGTGGTTTAAAGATTTTCCGGCATACGCCATCGCAAAATACACGATGAGCCTGTTCACGCTGGCGCTTGCTGGCGAGTTCAAGGACCGCGGTGTCGCGGTCAATTCACTATGGCCCAGAACTGCCATCGCAACCGATGCGGTGCGAAACGAGATTGGCGGCGCGGACATGATTGCGGCATGTCGCAAGCCGGAAATAGTCGCCGACGCGGCCCACTATATCCTGACGCGCCTCGCTAAAGAGTGTTCAGGAAATTTTTTCCTCGACGACGAAGTCCTGCTGGCAGCGGGCGTGCGGGACTTTGCACAGTACGACATGCAGGCTGGAGCGGCGTTGCAAACAGATTTCTTTGTAGAGGCGTTGCCGGGAATGCTACCAGCGGACAATATGATGAACCCAGGCCAAGGCTCGCGATAAGTGGCCCGTGTTCCATGCATCGCAGTTCCCATTGGCTCGAACGCCTGACAACCCGCACTTAGACAATGCGCAGCAACAACATCTGGCTTTCAAGCAAGGCGCGCAGTTCGTCCGGGTCTGGACGTGTTCCCCAATTGCGGGCACCAGCGACCGACGCGATGGCAATCCATGAGTTCGGTGGAAACCACTCGCGTAAGAGCACTCCCTCTTGAGAAATACGAAGACGGCCGGTTTGCTCGCAGTACTCTGCGCACATCTCCGCGTCGCCCAGTTGTGCGGTCACCTGGAGGCCAGGGCTTTTCTGCATGGTGTTCCCCCGCAAGTTGAGGCGCTGTCGGCTCCGACGCGTGCCAAGGGCTGACTGGAGTGACTGCGGCGTCGACCCGCGACAACGTCCGCCATTGCGCCGATTTAACATCTCCCAGTCGAAACCGGGTCAATGGGCACGCAAACTCAGCGTTAACTGCCAGTGATGGAAGTCTAGGGACTGCGCGCATTTACAGGTGAAACGGACCTAAGAGATTGGTAACGTGGAGTTACCGTCCACGTCGCGACCAAAGAGTGCTGCACTGCCTCGGATACTTGGACCCGATGCATCACACGACGGAAATGATTACGTATGTCGTTTTCGTCGGAAAACACGACCACGGGCATGACATTAAGATCATTCGATAAGGGGGTGTCAGGGTCGCGGCGTCACCTGGTTAGACGGGGCACCGGCCAGGTATTTAAAGCGTATTAAGCAGTTGGCGAATCTATACTGCGCTGGCAGGCAACTCGACGTGCACTAGCGTGCAATCGTCGAGCCGCCCCCTGACATATCGTTGAATCACACGCCCAAACCTTGCCGGACTCGACAGCGGTTCGGCGAAAATCAGGAGACGACGATGGAAATCAAGCCGAAGGTTCGCGAAGAAGCAGTGCAAATCAATGACATTCCGTGGAAGGCGTTTCCCGACGCGCTTTCGAAAGGAGGTATCCGCTGGAAGATGCTCCATGCGTCTCCGGAAATGGGCGCATGGACCGCGATTTTCGACTGCCCCGCAGGCTCGTCCTTCAATGCGCACTTTCACGTCGGGCCGGGTGAATACCTGCTGACGAAGGGTCGAATGGATGTCCGTGGTGGCCGTGAACAGGGCGGCGACACGGTTGTTGCGCCGGCATATGGCTACGAGTCCGCAAATGCCCGTCACGACAAGACCTACTTCCCCGTCGATAGCGAGTTTTACATGACCTTTCTTGGTCCGCTGTCATTCATCAAGGAAGACGGTACGCCTATTGTGGTTGTGACGTGGGACGAGGCGCAGCGCGCATACGCAGGCTGACCATACCCGCGACCTCGTCATGCGCCGGCAATGGCCAGCATTGCCGGTTCCCCAGTGATTCTTCATGGAAACTCGACATGTCATATTCATCTGAACAGGCACAGGGAGCAACGAGACAGGTTCTCGACCATCATCTCGGCGCGTTTGCCAACGGTCTCGATGAGATTCTCAAGGACTATGACGACAACTCCACTCTCATCACACCCGACAGGACCTTTCGTGGCCGGGACGAGATAACCGGTTTCTTCAAAGCCTTCCTGGACGGCGCCGACCCCGCCTTCTGGCCGGCGTTCAAAATCACCAGCCTCAGTACGGCGGGCGAGATCGCATACCTCGCGTGGGAGGCGAAGCCATGGGTCACGCTCGCGACGGACACGCTGTTCGTTAAAGACGGAAAGATTGCGGTTCAAACGTTTACATCGTTCTCGGCCTGACTCATCGACTAAACGGAAGAGCAAATCAAGTTACATTCATGGCGGCCTCATCCGCATTGACGACGGTGAAACGCTCTGCCGCTCCCCGGTTTAACCGGCTCAGCCCGACGTGGCCATGTGACCGCGTCGTGGTCTACGCATCGAGGAAATAGTTGGCCAAAATCATTCATTCGATGGTGCGGGTTCACGACCTTGAGCGATCCTTGCAGTTCTACAAGGACGCTCTCGGCCTGTCGATAAGCCACCAGCTGGATTTCCCGGACTTCTCCCTTGTCTATCTTCGCAACGAAGAGAACGATTTCGAAATTGAACTGACGTGGAACAAGGGTCGCGAACCGGCATACACGCACGGTGACGGCTACGGGCATATCGCCGTGGCAGTTGCAGGGCTGGAAAGCGAGCACGCGCGGATGACCGGACTCGGCATCAATCCGACGTCCGTGAAGGAGTTCAAGCGCGGAGAAGAAATGCTCGCACGGTTCTTCTTTATCCAGGACCCAGACGGCTACAAGATTGAGGTCCTGGAGCGTTCGGGACACTACGTCTAGAGCGGCGTGGACGTCGAACGGTTTCATCTCATTCGCTTCGCCGTGCGAGCCGATCCGTCGGGATTTAAAACCAACCGTTTTGTCTCACGCCAATTCGTCCAGGGGACCAACGCCTGTTGTCCTGCGTACGTCGCCCGGAGAGGCGCCGTACTTCTCCCTGAATGCGCGGCAAAAATGGCTTGTCGAATTGAAGCCCCAACGAAACGCAATCTCGGATATTCTCTGCCGGTTGTATGCAGGGTCCGTCAGTGCCTGTTTGCAGGCGTGCAAACGCCTATCCATCACCCACTCTGAAACAGTCATGTCGCTGCGCTGAAACAGCATATGCAGGTATCGCAGCGAAATGTGATTTGCGTCCGCGATGCGGCCTGGGCCAAGGTCGTCTTCATGCAGATGCTGCAGGATGTAGTCTTGCACGCGCCTCAGCATGGCCGCACTTGCGTCGAACGTCGCTGACGGTTGCTGTCCCGATAGCGCGATGCCTAGCAGTTCGAGCGTGGACCTGCTGACAGAACCTTTAACGCTCTCGTCGAGTGTTGCGATTTCATTCGAAAGAGCCAGCAGGTGTACCGCCAGCAGCGAGCCGACGCCTGTACGGCTTTCGATTTTTCCACCGGTCGGGGGTTGCTTTCGCTCCGGCAGCCGTTCCCGCATCACTGACCACGGAATCATGAGTGTTACCTTGTGCAGGCGCTCAAGAACCTCAAATTCCACTGCCTGGCCCGTTGTCCATACGACGACATCACCGGATGTAACTTCAACGCCACAATCGCCAATCCTAAAGCGTTCCCGCCCTCCAGTCGTGAGCTGCACGCCAACGTAGAGCTCGTCATCGTGGCGGACCTGGCCACGCCTGCGCTGCCCTGTGCAGGGGTCGCACACCGTCTCGACAATCCCGGCTCCGGCGAAGTCATGTTGTTTGACGTGGGCGTAGAACGTAGCAGGAAGGCGATGTGGGACTTGCCACTCGCGGTAGCTGGTACTAAGCACTGACTGCCAGGCGTCAGTGCGGTCACCGGGCGGGACGTCGCTGCTTGACCATTCGGTTGATTGATTTCGCACCTCATGTCTCCTTTCTCCAGCTTCGTACGTTGCGCGGTTATCTGTCATCGGTACTACACCGATATATCCACGCAAATAAAACCGCTTCGCACCGACGGCACCACGTATAACGCGTGAGCAATCTCGCGGATTATCTAATGTCCGGTGTTGAGCACCACCCTGAAACGCGCCGCGCCGCTCATCATGCGGTCGTAGGCGTCCGCCGCCTTCGTCAGTGGAAATTCTTCGATCATGGGTTTGATGCCGGTTAGCGCGCTGAAGGCGAGCGTGTCATGCGAATCGGCCGATGTACCTGATGGCCAGCCCTGCACCGAATTTCGCCCCATGATGAACTGCGCGATTGGGACTTCAACGGGTTCCTCCGACAGTCCAATCAAGATCAGCTTGCCGTTCAGTCCCAGACCGCCTGCTGCGGCGCTCATCGCCTTTCCGCTTGTGACGGTCGCGAGGATAACGCGAGCGCCGCCCAGTGCCTGCAACGCTTGCGCCACGTTCCCCGCATTGCTGTCGATGTAATGATGCGCGCCGAGTTGTTTCGCAAGACTTGCCTTGTCCTTGCCTCGAGCGATTGCCACCGTGACGAATCCCATTTTTTTCGCGAACTGCACGCCGAGATGGCCGAGGCCGCCGATGCCGAGAACCGCGACCACGTCGCCTGCACGCGCGCCGCTGTTGCGCAATGCGTTGAATGTCGTAATGCCTGCGCACAGCAGCGGTGCCGCATCGACATCGGATAGATCATCCGGAATACGCGCCAGCGCTTCGACGGGCGCCACCATGAACTCGGCATAGCCGCCGTCGTAGCTGATGCCAGGCACAAGCGCACGCTGACATAGAACGAAGTCGCCCTGACGGCAACGCTCGCACCTTCCGCAATGTCCTCCGTGCCAGCCGACGCCGACCCGCTGCCCTGCCTGCCATCCCTCGACGCCCGGACCGACCGTATCGATGAGGCCTGCGATTTCGTGCCCGGGCACCCGAGGATATTGCAGCCCCGGCCACAGACCGTCTTTCGTCAGCACATCGCTGTGACAGATGCCACAGGCCTGAATCTTGATCAACACATGTCCAACGCCTGGCTCCGGCACATCCCGTTCGACGAGTTCCAGAGGACCGCCAGCCTGCGTCACCTGCACTGCTTTCATCGTCCGCATCGCTTTCTTCCCTATGAAAGGCGCGAACGCGGGTTGACCGACCCGGTTCGCAGATTTGCCGCCGACGCCACCAACCGGTCAAGCGGCCAGCTTACGCCATGTTCGACGGGATGCGAATCGGCACTCTGAATCAGCTGCCCTCGCAACTCTTCCAGATCGTTTCCGTCGCAACGCCTTAAACGGTTGCGGCACTCAGCGCGTGTGCCCGCCGGAGACGTTCGCGACTGTTACTCAGATGCATCCGCATTGCGGCACGCGCGTCGTCCGCGTCCTGACGCTCGATTGCCCGGTAAATCAGCTGGTGCTCGGCGAGCACGTTCCGCAGGTGCTCGATATGGTCAAGCTCTGCGATCTCCGCGGAGCCTAGCCGCGTTCGCGGACTGACCGCGCGGCCCAGTTGGCTGAGCACGTCGAAGAAATAGCGATTCCCGCATGCCCGCGCGATCTGCAGGTGGAATTCGATGTCGTGCGCCAGCACGTCGGTGCTTCCCCGCTCAAGTTCAGACTCGAAACGCTCCAGCGCGCTACGAATCTGCTTGAGATGCTGCCCGGTGCGCCTCGCTGCTGCCAGAGCGGCCGACGCTGCCTCGACGTCAATGCGGAACTCGATGATGGCCATCACGTCGAGCATGCTCGAAAGGTCGGCCGTGGCAATGTGCATCGGCTCTTCCTTTCCCGGCTCAAGAACGAAGGTGCCGATGCCGTGGCGAGTCTCGACAACCTTCGCCGCCTGCAGCCGCGAAATCGCCTCGCGAACAACGGAGCGGCTCACGGAGAGCTGCTTCATCATTTCCACCTCTGTCGGAATCCTGTCGCCGGGCCTCAGGGCTCCGCGCCGGATTTCGTCCGTGAGGGTGGCCACCACCTTGTCAGTCAGGCTGCTCATGTTGCGGTTTGCTGGCTCGTCAGTTGGACATGCGCACGTTGCGCGCGGAACGACGACGTCATCTGACGTCTCGACCATCATCATAGCGCCAGGTGTCAGCGTCAGCTACAATTCATGTTGTCGGACGTCCTAGCTTATCGGCGCTTCTAACTCCACCAACACAGCATATTCTCGGCAACTCCATATATGCAGGCGTGCGCTACTACAGGGTAAACACCCAATTGGAAACCTGATATCGAAAAAGTAGACTGTCATCAGACAACCTATGACGTATTTCGCGGCGGATGTTCATCCGCTACCGCGTTCAGTTCGATTGGGCCGACGCACCGGCCGATACTGGAGACAACCTTGATATCTGCACTCGCCACCGCGACCGACCCGCTCGAATCAGCGGTCTCCAAGGTCAAGCGGCACATTCTTCCGCTCTTCCTTGTTATGTTCATCGCAAACTACATCGACCGCGTGAACATCGGCTTCGTCAACTCGCACATGCAGACGGATCTGGGCATCGGCGCCGCCGCATATGGGCTCGGCAGCGGTTTGTTCTTCATCGGATATGCGCTGTTCGAAGTGCCATCGAACGTTCTGATGCAGCGGTACGGCGCCCGCGCGTGGCTCACCCGCATCATGGGGACCTGGGGTCTCGTGGCGGCAGCCATGGCCTTCGTCTGGAATGACACGTCGTTTTATGTGCTCCGCTTCCTGCTCGGGGTGGCCGAAGCAGGCTTCTTCCCCGGCGTCGTTTTTTACTTCACGCAATGGTTGCCGCAGAAAGAGCGCGGTAAGGCCATCGCCGTGTTCCTGGCCGGCTCAGCACTCGCGTCCGTTCTGTCCGGCCCGATCTCGGGGGGACTTCTCTCCATCCGCGGGCTCGGCCTGCACGGCTGGCAGTGGATGTTTCTGATCGAAGGCGGATTTTCGATCGTACTGTGCGGCTTCAGCTGGGTACTGCTGAAATCACGGATTCGTGATGCTTCGTGGCTGACGGCAGAGGAGCAGGTGATTCTCGAATCATCCATCGCCGCTGAACAGGCAGAACGCGAAGCACTCGGTGGCGCGCATCTACCGACGATGAAGCTGTTAAAGGACCCGCAAATCCTTCTTTTCTGTTTCCTCTACTTCGCGATCCAGCTGACGATTTACGCGGCAACCTTCTGGCTGCCGACGATTATTCGCAAGATGGGCGGCCTGACAGACTTCCAGGTCGGTATGTACAACGCTGTCCCGTGGCTTATCGCGATCGTCGCGATGTATTGCTTTGCCGTGCTTTCCGCGAAATGGCGCTTTCAGCAGGCATGGGTCGCCACAGCGCTGGTTATCGCCGCGTGCGGACTGTTTGCCTCGACGTCTGGTAATGCCGTGTTTTCGTTTGTTGCAATCTGCTTTTCGGCAATCGGCTTCAAGGCTGCGGCGTCGCTGTTCTGGCCTATCCCCCAGGGTTATCTGGACGCGCGGGTCGCGGCCGGCGTGATCGCGCTCATCAATTCGATCGGGAATCTGGGCGGCTTCTTCGCGCCGGCTACGTTCGGCTACCTGCAACAGCACACCGGCTCGATTTCCGGAGGTCTGTACGGGCTCGCGGTGGCATCATTGATTGCAGCGGCCGCGGTCTTCCTTGCCCGCAATCGTCGTGTGAACCATGACGTGCTCGCGCAACCCGTACATAGCAAAGCGCTTTGATCGCCCGGAACACCCCCGCCGGTCGATTTCTAAACTTACCTGGTCCTACTCTCATGTCCACCCATACATCCCAATCGAACGCCACGCCGACGGTCATTGAATTGCGCGTCGTTCCGGTCGCCGGTCGCGACAGCATGTTGATGAATCTGAGCGGCGCACACGGTCCGTTCTTCACCCGCAACGTCGTCATCCTGCGGGACAGCGCCGGCAATACCGGCGTCGGCGAAGTCCCCGGCGGCGAGAGCATTCGCAAGACCATCGATGACGCAAGGCCGCTGGTTATGGGTCAGTCAATCGGCAATCTTCAGGCCGTGCTCAACAAGGCGCGCACCCAGTTCGCTGACCGCGATGCCGGCGGACGCGGCCTGCAGACATTCGACCTGCGCACGACCATCCATGCGGTAACCGCGCTCGAAGCCGCGCTGCTCGATCTGCTCGGGCAGCATCTGGGCGTGCCTGTTGCCGCACTCCTTGGCGAAGGCCAGCAGCGCGACGAAGTCGAAATGCTCGGTTACCTGTTCTACATCGGCGACCGGAAAAAGACCGACCTGCCCTATGCAAGCGGAGCCGAAGGCCGCGACGACTGGGAACGCGTTCGCACCGAAGAAGCCATGACGCCCGAGGCGGTTGTGCGTCTGGCTGAAGCGGCTCAAGCGCGCTACGGCTTTAATGACTTCAAGCTGAAAGGCGGCGTGCTTCCCGGCGACGCCGAGATCGAAGCGGTGACAGCTTTGGCCGAACGATTCCCCAAGGCGCGCGTGACGCTCGACCCGAATGGCGCCTGGTCGCTTGCGGAAGCAGTCCGTCTTTGCCGTGACAGGCACGACGTACTCGCCTATGCGGAAGACCCTTGCGGCGCGGAAAA
The DNA here is from genome assembly GCF_050436565.1 of Paraburkholderia sp. GAS42. Taxonomy (NCBI): domain Bacteria; kingdom Pseudomonadati; phylum Pseudomonadota; class Betaproteobacteria; order Burkholderiales; family Burkholderiaceae; genus Paraburkholderia; species Paraburkholderia sp. GAS42. The sequence continues at coordinate 81,185 of NZ_JBNDML010000009.1, forward strand.
TGGCTACTCGGGTCGCGAAGTGATGGCCGAATTCCGCCGCGCGACTGGCTTGCCGACCGCTACGAACATGATTGCCACCGACTGGCGTCAGATGGGTCACGCTATCCAGCTGCAATCCGTGGACATCCCGCTCGCCGACCCGCACTTCTGGACCATGCAAGGCTCGGTACGCGTCGCACAGATGTGCAACGAGTGGGGTCTGACGTGGGGCTCGCATTCAAACAACCACTTCGACATTTCGCTCGCGATGTTCACGCAGGTTGCGGCTGCCGCGCCCGGCAAGATTACTGCCATCGATACCCACTGGATCTGGCAGGACGGGCAACGCCTCACGCGCGATCCGCTGCAGATTGTCGGCGGTAAGGTGAAGGTGCCGGAGAAGGCAGGCCTTGGCGTAGAACTCGATCTGGATGAACTCGAGAAGGCGCATGCGCTGTATCAACAACACGGCCTGGGCGCCCGTGATGACGGCGTCGCCATGCAATTCCTGATTCCAAACTGGAAGTTCGATAACAAACGCCCGTCTCTCGTGCGCTAGATCGAACATTCTCCCGGCAGCGGTCTCGATGGCCGCCTGGCCGGCGCCCGTGAGAATCTTGCACCGTGCAATGCGGTGCCACGCTGATCGCGGTTGGGGCTCAGGTCAAGGCCGCGACCGCAACCGCGAATGAGTGCATCCACAGCAAAACACCACGCCCCGTCCCCATTCAGCCACTTCTCGCCGCAGCGAGGGCGTGCGCATCCCGCCTTTTAAGGCTGCCTTAATTGTTGCCCGTCATGATGGGTTCATCGACTCACCTCAAGGGTCGCCTGTTCCGCCGTCAGCGCACCGCTTGCGGGACCCAAAGTTACGGAAAGAGGTTCAAACCACCATGCCTGGTAAATCGCGAAACCGCAAACACGACGCCCAACCGGCAATGTCACCGCTGCTGCGGGCGCTGACTTTTAGTCGCGCCACCCATGAGCCTGTCACTCAGGCCATGCTGCTGCAGTGCTACGCAGCGCTGGACGCATTCCGGCGAGGTCATGGATCGCGCGACCTGTTCTCGACTCTGGGTCGGCAGTTGCTGGTATCCGAGGCGCTGTGCCGCCTCGGATACCAGAAAGACGAAATTGCGGACATACAGGCAGCGCACGCTTCCATGACGCGAATCGACGCTGCCGAACGCGAAAATGGCGTCTGGTTGATGGGCGATACTGAATACGCGTGGTTATGCCTTGCGCTGGAAATCTTCGCAGATCAGTTAGCGGCTGCGTCGCTGGAGAGCATTGCGAGGGCCGAAGCACGAATGGTGGAGGGCCTCATGCTCACCGCCGGGCGCATTCCAGCGCCCGCCGAGGTCGCGTCGTAACGACATATCCACAACGTCGCCCTCCTGCGTACCGCTCAATGCCCCAGCGACCCCGTCTCCAGCGGCGCCGACACGCGTGACTCCGGGCGCGACGCCTGCTTGATCAGCAAGGCGACGCAGGAGATCACGCCCGCCAGCGCGACACATGCGAATATCCCCGCAAACGTGAAATGCCGGCGCGTCAGTTCCGCGACAAGGAACGAACCCGCGATGCCGCCAAAGCGTCCGATGCCAAGCATCCATGCCACCCCGGTGCCACGCCCCTGTGTCGGATAAAAAGCAGCGGCCAGCGCGGGCAAGGACGATTGCGCGGTATTCATCAACACGCCTGCCACAAACACCGTGAGCACCAGCACACCGACGTTGCCGACTGCCTGCCCGATGCAATAAACGCTAACAGCGGTGAGTGCATAGCACACGGCAATAATTCGATTGGCGTTGAAGCGATCCATCAGGACGCCACACAACACTGCACCAACGCCGCCTAGCGGGAAGAGCGCAGAGATCAGCGTCGCGCGCTGCGGGTTGAGGCCGGCTTCCTTCAACAGGATCGGCATCCAGTTGATCGAAGCGTAGAAGATCACGAGGCCCATGAAGTAAGCGAGCCACAGCATCACCGTGCCTACGATGTACGACCTGGACAGCACGAGTGCAGCGCCGGTTTTACCCTCCACCTGCGGTGCCTGCTCAGTCATCACAAAAGACCCTGCCTGCTCCGCGGCGCTTGAAAGGCGGCCAAGCACTGCGCGGATTCTTTCGACCGGATGATTCTTCGCGACCATGTAGCGCACCGATTCCGGCAGCTTGAGGAGCAAGATCACAGAGAGCACCAAAGGCGTCGCACCACCCAGCAACAGCACGCTGCGCCACCCAAATTGCGGAATCAGCCACGCTGCGAGAAAGCCGCCGAACGCCGCGCCGAGCGGGAAACCGCAAAACATCAGGTTGATCACCGTCGCGCGCCGACGGTCCGGACAGAACTCGCCCATCATCGTGACTGCGTTGGGCATCGCGGCACCAAGGCCGATCCCGGTCACGAACCGCAGAACAGTCAGTTGCTGGATGTCTGTAGAAAAAGCCGAACCAAGACACGCAACACCGAAGAGCATGACAGCCCCCAGCAACATCAGTCGCCGGCCGAGCCGGTCGGAGAGCGGACCCGACACGAGCGCTCCGCACGCAAGGCCGAATAACGCAGCGCTCAACACCGGCGCAAGCGCTGGTTTGCTGATGTTCCACTCCGTAATCAGCGAAGGCGCAATGAAGCCGATCGCCGCGGTGTCAAACCCGTCGAGCAGAACGATGACAAAGCACATGAAAAAGATGAGCCATTGAAACCCGGAAAAGGGCTGCTCATTGATAAACGTCTGCACGTTGACGGCAGTGTTTCGGTTCACGTCTCACCTCCTGACGGCGGACGGCGCTATCGCGCCGTCCGCATTACGATTTCATCCGGTCAGAACCGGTGAACAATACCTGCGCCTGCAACAAACTGACTACGCGAGGACGAAGACGCGCTCTGGAAGCCGTCGCCGATGGTCGCCGTGGCGTTGATGATGTGCCCGACACCCGCCGTGCCAGGCTCGTTGCCTTTTTGGTGCGCTGGCACGCCTGCAATGCGTAGCGGCCCGCAGGCCTGGGCACCGGGTAGTACTCCGGGAATTTGAACTGCTGGTACTGCACGGCGCGCGTCATGCCGTTCGCCCGGGTTGCGCACCTGATAAATAAGGCACGGTCGATTTGCTCTTCAGATGTTCGCTTAAAGAACAAGAATTCTATTTTTGAACAAACAGATTGTAAGTAGCCGGCTGTTTGCCGGTCAACGCGGGATAACCCGATCACCGCACGTCGCATCTGTATGCGCGCCGGAAGGGTCAGAAATTCTGTGGACCCAGTCGCGTATCGCTAGAGCAAGATAGCCCGCTGATGACGCGCTAGCGGCCGGCCGTGAGCGTGAGCATGCTGAATACGACGGTCACTGGCAAAGCGAAAAAGCCTCGCGTCCTGCGATATCCCCGTTTCCGTAAATGCCTGCCACCGTGTAGTCGCCCGCGACGCATTCGAGTGTCGATTCGCCGAACGTCAGCACGAAGTGTCGCAGACCGCCCTCTAGCGAGAAGTCACGCCCCCACGAATCCGCAATCAGCGACGAATGCATGACCTCATGCGCGGAGTATCCGCGCAGGCCTCTTGAAGCGAGGAAGTGAGCAGGCAGATCGGCGTTACGCGGCGGCCCAAACTGGTGAAACGCCGCCGCCGAAAATGCGACCACGCAGAATGGATCATCGTCGCTGAACGGGCCGAAGCGTTCGAAGTCGGCTTCAGCGATGCGATAGACAATCGCAACCAGCCTTTCATTGGCCAGCACCAGCGGCGCGCCGGCGTCGGCATCGGGTCTGGGAACGTCGTCCAGCAGGACGACCTGGTCCTGCTCGCTGGAATCCAGTGCATTGTTCATCTGTCTCTACGTGCTCCGTGACGGGTTCATGCAGATCATCACAGGCGCGCAGACACGGCTCCCGGAATTCGCTGCGTCGTAGAGTGTAGTTGAACCCACGGCTTCTGCATCCAGACACGCATGCATCGTCCCATCATTGCCGCGAATAACAGGCAGAGGAATCGCAAAACACCAACCCGGGTAAAAAAATGCCCCGACATCGAAACCGGTGTCGGGGCGAGTCCCATGTCAAAGGAGGTGTCATAGAGGAGACGGATTCATCGTACCGTCGCCCGGCAGGTCCGCCAACGAACGGTTTCGCATATCCATATCGCAAGGCACGCGCGCAGCTTTCGACGGCCGGGCACACAGCCGGTCGGGACAGGCAACCCTCGTCCACGTATATCCTTAGAACAAAAAACACGTTCGCAGCGGCGCGCCTGATCACTAACATGGCGGATCAGTCGGGTCGTCCGGCCCTGCACGCGCGCCCCGCCGTGCGGCGCCCCGGCCGCTACGGAAGGAGTATTGCGTTGACCAGTTTCGATCACACTCGCCGGCCGCTCGTCGTCGGAATCGGCGGTACGACGCGCGCCGCATCGTCGACCGAGCGCGCGCTCGGCTTCGCACTGCGCGGCGCTGAAAGCGCCGGCGCGCGCACGCACCTGTTCGGTGGCACGTTCCTGCACAGCCTGCCGCATTACGCGCCGGAAAGCGCGTCGCGGACCGATGAACAGCTCCAGCTGATCGAAGCCGTGCGCGACGCCGACGCCGTCATCGTCGCGACGCCTGGCTATCACGGCGGCGTTTCCGGCCTCGTCAAGAACGCGCTGGATACGCTCGAAGAACTGCGCGCCGATGAGCGCCCGTATCTGGACGGCCGCGCGGTCGGCTGCATCGTCACCGCCTATGGATGGCAGGCCGCCGGTTCGGTGCTGACGTCGTTGCGCTCGATCGCCCATGCGCTGCGCGGCTGGCCGACGCCGTTCGGCGCCGGCATCAACACGCTCGAAACGCGCTTCGAAACCGTCGATACCTGTTCCGATCCGAAGGTTGTCGAGCAGCTCGCCACCGTTGGCCGCCAGGCCGCCGGATTCGCCCTGGCATTCGGCGCGCATCGCCCGGCAGAACGTGAGAGCGTTGCCCCGCCCCCTCCTCGCGCGGCAAAAATCCTGTCGCTCGCCAGCTGAACGGCGCGCGTCATGCGCGCTTACCTGCCGGGCCAGCGTTCCCGGCATCGCCCGTCACCCAATACCCGATACCCGTCACCCGCCGCCGGCATCCGTCGCGCGGCAGGCCCGCCTTCAGCGTGTGCCATCGCACACATCCCGCCTGGCCGCTCACGCAATGCGTATGCCATGCAACATACGGAAGCGTGTACGCGCCGGATAGTGTGAACAAGCGCATACGACACCGCCACATCCGGATCACCGATGACCGCCCAGGGCCACCCCTGATTTGCTTGCGACGAAAGATTGGTTCACTCGATACACGGCACGGCCTACGCTTGTCTCTGCCCGCTCATTGATCGATCGTCGCACTTCGCGTGAACTGCAAACGCAAGCGGGCACGATCACCGGCACGACCATGAACAGACTCATTCACTATAAAGGCTACGCAGTTGCCCCAGCAGCACAGCAACTTCCTAACGGCCTCTTCGCCGCCAATCTGACCATCGAGAAGACCACCGCACCCCGGAGCCACCCGTACTCGTTCGACGCGCTCGACTACTTTTTCGACGAAGAACACGCGCTGGCCTACGCGTTCCGCTGGGGACGCCTGTGGATCGACAGCCACAGATAAAGGCCGCCGCGGCGTCCGGACTGTCGGGCGTTGTCTACTTCGACGCCGTTTTTTTGGGGTTGTGACAGAATAAGCGACATGTCCGCTGACCGTTCTCGCTGCCATGTCCGATACCCTGACACATGCTCCCGAAGATCGCGCCCTGCGCCACTGGACCTTTCCTGACCCGGCGCGCGTCAAGATCGGCTCCGATGCTCACGAGCAGATGTTCTGCCGCATGCTGCTTGAGACACACAATCCCTACCGGCCCGCCGTTCTCGACTGGCCGCCGCTTCCGCCCGATGCACTACACCGCCTCACCTCGCTGCCCATCTGGGACATCGCCGTGCAGACCGAAGGCCACGCGGCGATCCGCGTCGCCAGCTACGCCGCGCAGTTAAGCGACCCGCTGCTGCGTGAAACGATAGAAATGGACGCCGCCGAGGAAGCCCGCCACAAGATCGTGCTCTCGAAACTGGTCGCGGCCTACGGCATCGAGCTCGCGCCTGAGCCCGAATACCCCGTGCCGCGCGACGCCGAATGGGCATGGATGCTCACCGGCTACAGCGAGTGCATCGACAGCTTCTTCGCCTTTGGCCTGTTCCGCTCGGCGCAGCAATCCGGCTATTTCCCCGAAGCGCTCGTCGAGACGTTCGAACCCGTGATCCAGGAAGAAGCGCGGCATATCCTCTTCTTCGTGAACTGGGTCACGTGGTACCGGCGCACCATGCCGTGGTGGCGTCGGCCATGGCATTCGCTGCGCGTCGGGGCAATCTGGTTCAAGCTCGTATGGGAGCGCGTGGCGATTGCGAGGGGCATCGATGCGAACGGCGTCGCGCAAGATGCGAATTTCCTGGCGTCAAACGGTGGCTCGGTCGGCAATGAGCTAACGACGCGCGAGCTCGTCGAACTGTGCCTCGCCGAAAACGAACGGCGCATGAGCGGCTACGACGCGCGACTTGTGCGGCCGGCCGTCGTGCCACGACTCGCGCGCCTCGCGCTGCGGTTTCTGAAGTAGCGGCGAAGGGCGGCCGCTGCATCTAGCAAATGCCGCCGCAACACGGGAGACAGCATGACATGGACGGTCGATGAACAACTTGCGCTGACGGCCACTGAAGCCGTCGCCGCGATCCAGCAAGGGCGCCTTCTCGCCACCGATTATGTCGCGACGCTGCTGGCCCGCGCGGCGGCGCTCTCGACGTTGAATGCGCTCACCGCCCTGAACATGGAAGGCGCACTCGACGCTGCAAGGCGTATCGATGCGCTATCGACCGCTGAAAAAGCCCGCCTGCCGCTCGCCGGCCTGCCGGTCGTCGTGAAGGACAACATCAACACCGTTGGTTTGCAGACTTCGGCCGGCACGCCTGCGCTCGAAAATTTCATTCCGAAGACCAACGCGCCATCTGTTCAACGGCTGCTCGATGCAGGCGCAATCGTGCTCGGCAAGGCCAACATGCATGAACTCGCGTTCGGCATCACCAGCACGAATCTGGCGCCGCACGCCGGGCCGGTGCGCAATCCGTACGATCCATCGCTGATTCCCGGCGGGTCGTCGGGTGGGACGGCTGCGGCGATTGCGGCGCGCATCGCGCCCGCCGGACTCGGCACCGACACCGGCGGCTCGACGCGCATTCCCGCCGCTCTGACCGGCACCGCGGGCTTTCGTCCGTCGGTGGGCAATGGCGGTGCCGCGCGCCGCTATCACGACACGAACGCCGTCGTGCCGATCAGCCGCACGCGCGACACGGTCGGTCCAATGGCACGCACCGTTGCCGATATCGCGCTGCTCGATGGCGTCATTACGGGCGACACCGCGTTGCCGGCAGTTTCGCTTGCGGGCCTGCGCATCGGCCTGCCTGCGCAGCTTTGGGAAGGCCTGGAACACGCGCTGGCACGCATTGCCCGCGATGCCTTGGCGCGCCTCGAAGCAGCCGGCGTGATTTTCGTCGACGTCGACATGCCCGACCTGATAACGCTTAACGACAAGGTCAGCTCGCCGGTGGCACTGCACGAACCCGTCGACGATGTACCCGCCTGGCTCGTCGCCAACGATGCGCCCGTAAAAACCGTGGTGGACATCGCGGTGCGCATCGCGTGCCCGGACGTGCGCAGCGCGTACGACGCGATCATCGCCGATGTGTTCGCCAGCCAGTACGAAGCGGCCATGAACACGTGGCGGCCGCAGCTTCAGCAGCTATATGACGCCACGTTCAGCATGCATCGGATCGACGCACTGCTGTTTCCCACCACACCGCTCGCCGCCGTGCCGCTCGACGAAGTGAACGGCTCGTCATCGGTGACGATCAATGGTGGCGAACCGCTCGATGAAATGTCCGCGTTCCTTCGCAATACCGATCCGGCGAGCAACGCAGGCATTCCGGGCCTCTCGGTGCCCGCGGGACTGACGAAGGACGGACGCCCCGTCGGCATCGAACTCGACGGACCGACTGGCAGCGACCGACGGTTGCTGGCGATCGGCATCGCGTTCGAGCAGGTGCTGAAGCCATTGCCTGCGCCCGTGCTCTAGCGGCCTGACGCACATTACGGCGCATTGCGGGGCATGCCTGCGCGGACGCTATAATCGCTGCGTTCCGGCGACGGCGGCCCTGCCTCGCGTCAACGACGTATATCGGGCCACGTCGTCGCCTATCGCCACGCCCGCCGACGCCATGCAATTTCGCCCGATTCCGACGTTCACCCGCAAGCGCCTCTCCGACGTCGTGTCGGACCAGATCAAGGCATTGATCTCGGATGGCGCACTGCGACCGGGCGACCGTCTGCCCGCCGAACGCGACCTCGCGACGCAGCTCGGCGTATCGCGCCCTTCGCTGCGCGAAGCGCTGATCCGGCTGGAAGCCGACGGCTACATCGCGATGACAGGGCGTGGTGGCTTTGTGGTCGCCGACATGACGGCTGCGGTCATTTCGAAGCCGCTCGCTGAACTCCTGTTGCAGAACGCGCGTACCCGTTCCGACATTCTCGAGTTACGGCAAGGTCTTGAATCGATCGCTACCGTCTACGCCACCGAGCGCGCAACACCTGACGATCTCAAAGCGATTGGCACGGCCTTCGAAGCGTTGAAGGCCTGCGCGCTTTCATCCGACCGCACACACCTTGCCGATCTGGATGCCGCGTTTCATCTTGCGATCGCCGACTCGACACACAACGTCGCACTGGCGCATGTAATGCACGGCATTCATGCGCTGATCCGCGAATCGATGCGCCAGTCGCACCGGCTCATCGATTACGACGACGCAATGGAACAGCAACTGCTCGACCAGCATCAGGCCATCTACGACGCAATCAGGGCACGCGACGCGCAAAAAGCGCGCAGCGCGGCCGAGCAGCATCTGGTGTACGTGCGAGCGCTTTACGAGCAGCACGCCACACCGCAACCATAAATCACCGAACGGAACGGACGCCCCATGCGCCTCGCTCTCTGGGCCTTCATCAGCATCGCCTTTGCCGCAACCAGCACCGGCTGCGCGACACTCGCAGCCGCCGATTCGAACGCGCTGTGGCGCATCGTCGACGGGCAATGCGTGATGTCGATGCAATCGTCCGGCACGCCGGGCTTCTGCACGCGCGTCGATCTGCAGGCGCGCTACGCGATTCTGAAAGACATCAACGGTACATCGCAGTACCTGTTGATCCCGACCGATCGCGTCTCGGGCATTGAAAGTCCGCAGATTCTCGACAAGGACGCGCCGCCCTACTGGTCGGATGCATGGGAAGCACGCACCTACGTGGAAAAGGCCGTCAAACAGCCACTCCGCGACGAACAGCTCGGGCTCGAAATCAACTCCACGTATCGCCGCTCGCAATCTCAACTGCATATCCATATCGATTGCATGCGCAACGATGTGATCGACGCGTTAGCGCGGCATCATAGCGACACGCCCGGCAAATGGCGGTGGGAGGTGATCGACGGAAATCGTTACCGGATCATGCGCGTTACTTCGCTCGCAGCGGCCGACGATCCGTTCAGGGTTGTCGCGCGCGGTCTCCCGAAAGACGCTGTGATGGCCTCGCAAACGATCCTCGTGACCGGCGCGGGGCCGTCTGCTGCGAGCGATGGCTGGTTGATTGTCAACAGCAGCCTGGATCTCGACAATGGCAGCGGTTCAGCGGAGCCGCTGATGGATCACGCGTGCAGGCTTGCACGAAAGAGCTAGCGGCACGGCATGCGGCCGATGTGCAATCGTCCCCATCCCGATCTGTTGAAACGTGCTTTTCCGCTTTTACGCACATGCTTTCCGCGAGAAATTGGTTCTGTCAGGAAGTGGAAGCCTTTACGATCGGCTCCAGTGTGCGTGCCGTCTGGGAGACGTCGCGCGATATCAGCAGCCTGACGAAAACGGTGCGAACCAGCCTATGGCGACGTATCTCGACGACACCCAGCGCCGTACGCTGGCCCACCTGACCACCACGTTGACGTGGCGCACGGAATGGCCGACATGGGTGTTGATCGCGACGATTTATGGGTCATGGTTCGGCGTCGCGATGCATGCGCGTACGCTCGGTTTGCCGGTCGGCACGGCTCTTCTTGCGCTCCTCAGCGCGTGGTACATGTCACTGCAGCACGAGCTGCTGCACGGCCATCCAACGCGCTCGCGCGTTGTAAACAGTCTGCTCGGATTCGCACCGCTTGCGGTGTGGTTTCCGTATCGCATCTATCACGACCTGCATCTTCAGCATCACAACGATCCGCATCTGACGCATCCTTCGATCGACCCGGAAAGCTACTTTGTGACACATCAGACGTGGCAGCGCAGTGGGTCAGTCATGCGTGCACTGCTGACCGTGCGCAACACGTTCGCGGGACGCCTGCTGCTAGGGCCCGCCTTTTCAATTGTCGCAACCACGAACGACGCGGTTCGCAGGATCGCGGGCGGCGACTGGCGCGATGTACCCGTGTGGCTCGCGCATTTCGTTGCGCTCGCTGGATTGACGTACTGGCTGGACAGAGCGTGCGGTCTGCCCGCATGGCTTTTTATTGTTGTCACTGGCTATGCGGCACTCTCAGTCGCGTGTGTACGCTCGTTTCATGAGCATCGCACTGCTGGCCCCGATCAACATCGATCGGTCGTCAACGAGGCCGCTTTCTTCTGGCGGATCCTCTTTCTGAATAACAACTACCATCTAGTCCACCACGACTTGCCTCATGTCCCGTGGTTTGCACTCCGGAAAGTCTATCAAACGTCCCGCCAGCAATACATAGAACGCTCAGGAGGCTTTCTCGTACGGGGTTACAGCGAATGGTTGAGACTTTACGCATTCGCTCCGGTTGCGCGTCCGGTGCATGGCAATCTGTCCGGTTCCATCCAGAGGAATCCGCCTGCCTTGCGGGTAAATTGCGGGTAACACGCATGGCAGTTATCCGTCGAGGGCTTCCGATCCGGTCCTTGCGCGCCAGCCTCGAATCCCACTCGATTGTCAACGGCAGACCCCATTCCCCACATGCCCCGCGTTACTATGGAGAGGTGACTGGCAAAGTGAGGATGCTTCATGAACGCATCGGTTATCTCTGCCCTGGCTGCGCTCGTCGGCGCCACCATTGGCGGCCTGACTTCGGTTCTTGCCACATGGCTGACCCAACGCACCCAGGTTCGCGCGGAGTGGCTAGCGCATGACCGCGCCCGGCGGCAAGAGCTGTACAGGGAGTTCATCGAGGAAGCGACGAAGTGCTATGTCGACGCGCTGCAACACGACAAGCCCGATCTCGCCGCACTCGGCAACCTCTACGCGAAGATCAGCCGCATGCGCATCCAGTCGTCGCGTAAAGTCGCAGACGAAGCCGACGTGATCGGACGCAAGATCGTGGACACTTACCTTGCGCCGGACAAGACCTTCATCGAGATTCGCGAGATGCTCGCAGATGGCTCGATCGACATTCTCGGCAAGTTCGGCGACGTGTGCCGCGCGGAGTTCGAATCGCTTCGCGCACAGCAGTTCTGAACCCCATTGGCGCGCCGTTTAACGCGGCTTCAGTTCGACGGGCGGATCGGCGCGATAGCCGCCGCCGAGCACCTTCGTCAACGCAATCTCCTGATTGAGCATCTGACCGTTGAGCGTGAGCAGCGCAACCTGTTCGGCGATCACCGGCTGGCGCGCTTCGAGCGCCGCGAGCCGGCTCGTCAGTCCGCGTTGATAATAGGCTTCGACGCTGTCCCTCGCGAACGCAATCGATTCGATCCGTTGCTTCTGCAATCCGGTCTCCGCATCGAGGTCCTGTAGACGGCTACCCGTTTGCGCGACGTCGCGTACCGCGTTGAGGACAGCCTGGTTGTACTGCTCGATCAACAGGTTGCTGCCCTCGCGTACGCCGTTCAGGTTCGCGTTGAGCCTGCCGCCGTCGAAGATCGGCAAGGTCAGGCCCGGAATCAGGTTGATCTGCTGGCTTGCATGCGTGAAGAGGTCCGCGAGGTGCAATGCGTTAAAGCCGAAGAACGCCTTGATGTCGAAGCTCGGATAGAACGCCGCCTTCGCCGCGTCGATCCGGTCGAACGACGCCTCTACATACCATCGCATCGCCTGCAGATCAGGCCGGCGGGCAAGCAGTTCGTACGCGAGCGTCGCCGGCAAGGCCGCCTGCGAGCGCGGCAGCGCGACGGGCTCGATCGCGGGCAGGCCATCGGGCCCCGCGCCGACCAGCGCCCGCATCGATTCGCGAAACTGCTTTATCTGCCCTTGCGCCGACACGATCTGCCGTTCGATGGCCAGTTGCTGCGCTCGTGCTTCTTCGAGCAGGGTGCGGGCTTCGAGGCCGCGCGCCGCACGCGCTTCGTGTGCCTGCACCGCGAACACCGCTATCTCATGCGATTCGTTCAGCAGATCGATCAGTTGGTAAGTCGTTTGAATGCCGTAGTAAAGCTGCGTGACATCCGTCGAGATTTCGAGTTCGACAGCGGACGTCTCAGCGAGCCGCGCATTGCTCACGCCGAGCGAAGCGGCGACCTGCGCGCGTTGCTTGCCCCAGATGTCGATGTCCAGGCTTGCGCCAAGCCCGACGACGCCCTCGGTGTACCACGGCCCCGTCAGCCCCGCGGCCGGTTCGTTCTTCGCGAACGGGCCGAGAAAGCCGTTCGCGGAAATATGCTCGCGATCCAGCGACGCCAGCGCGACCACCTGAAGGTTCGTCCCCGCTCTGACAAGCTCGACATCAGACTTCGCCTGCGCGACGCGCGTGCGCGCAATCACCATCGTCGGCGCATCGGCGAGCGCCTGCTCGATCAGCGCGTCGAGCTGCGCATCGCGATAGCGTGTCCACCAGCGCGCGGCGGGCCAGCCGTCGCGCGCGAGATGGATGTCGTTCGCGAGATTGATCTGCCCGGGCGCGATCTCGGTATAGGGCGTGCCGTTATGATGGATCAGCGCGCAACCCGGCAGCACGGACGACATCCACGCGACGCATAAAAGGCATCGACGCCATCGCCAGTCGCGTACACCCGCTCGCGCATTCATGATGCCTCTCGCCGGGCCGCCCCAAGGGAGGCATCCGCCCCCTCGGGGGGCAGCGAACGATAGTGAGCGAGGGGGGCGTTCATGTTCGTATGGCCTGTGATGAGGGCGCCGCGGCGGGTGCCTCGACGCGCCAGTCCGGCAAGCCCGCGACCTGCCGCGACAGTTCGTCCGCTGCGGCGATGAGCGAGCCGTCGGCCGGTGGGGTTGGTTGGGCCGGTTCGACAGCTTGCGCAGCGATCCCGATGCGTCGCGGCGCGCGGGTGTCGGGCGGGTTGGCCGTAAGTTCATCCGCGTACCGGTTGAGTTCGACGGACGCCTGTTCCTGCATCGAGCGCACTGCATCGACCGTTCGTGGGCTCGACGATCCCGCTTGCGCCGCCAGCGTGTTGCGCAGCGCATCGCCAGCGAGCATGATCTCGCGCCCCTGCGCGAGGACGGTTTGCGCGCGCAGTGTCAGCTGCGCCTGCTCCACTTCCTGCCAGTCGGGCTCGAGCGCGACGCGCGACAGCGTCGCTTCGCACTCGGCCAGCACGGCCCACGCCTGCAACTGGCGCTGCGCATAGGGCAACTCGTCCCGTTGGTCGACGCCCGCCTGTGGAGCACGCAACTGTGCGGCAATGGCGCGCAGCATCGTGGCGAGTTTCTGCCGCAGCACGTCGCCCTCGCCCTCGCGCCAGAACGACATCTGCACGAAGGTCGCCACGCAAACGCCCAGCAGAATGCCGACCATCCGGTCGCGGATTTCAGTCAGATTCGTGGTTGGGCTGAACTGGTCGAGCAACGCGAGCGAGAAGGTGAACACCATCTGGAGGCCGGCATAGCCGATCCGCTCCGAACCCGCCGCTATCCACGCCCCGAACGCGACGACCGGCAACGCCATCAGCAGCAGGCCGACGACGTCGTCGAGATGCGGAACGACGAACACGACCATGAACAGCGCCAGCACGCTGCCGACAGCGGCCCCGGACAGCCGCAGCAACGCACGCTGCGTCGATGCGCCGAGGCTCGGCAGCGCGACGATCAGGCAGGTCAGCATGATCGTGTGGACGCCCTGCCAGTCGACAGCGTTGTAGAACACATAGCAGACCAGAACGGCAAGCAGTGTCTTCAGCGAAAAGCGCATGTACGCAGGATTGGTCCACGCGTCCGGCGCGACCATTGGCTCGCTCGCGGGCGGCTTGCCGGGTTCGGCATCGCTTGCAACCAGATCGGCGAATGCATGCAGCGCCCGCTGCAATTCGCCTGCGGCGGGAATCGCGTCGGCTGCATTGCGTTCTTCTGGTGTTGCCGTGCCGATGTAGCGATAGCGCTCGCCCGACATCACCGATTCGTCGAGCGCCTGGACGTTTGCGCGCAGCTCGCGCAACATCGCAAGCCGCGCCGCCGATGCCCCCGGCCACGTATCGGGCAACTCGCTCGCGCCGCGATAAAGACGCGACACCGTCGCGATGCATGCAAGCTGCAACGCCTGATGCTCGCGATAGTGGGGATCGCGCATGGTCGTGAACCGTAGCAGCTTCTGCAAGGTCAGCGCGCCTTGCTGGACGGCCGCCAGCGTAATCGGCGCGGCGCTCGTCGTGCCGTCGATCAGTTGCGTCAGGCGCGTTTCCAGCGCCGCGAGTTGCCGATGGATTTCCGCCTTGAGCTGCAACTGCGGTTCGGCAGGCAACAGCAACGCGTTAACCACGAGCGTCAAGGCGATCGGATAGTTGACGGCGACCCACACCCACAGCACCGCGCGGATCAGCAGGTCGGCCTGATCGGTCTGGTCCACGAAGCTCTGCACGTAGATCACGACGATGGCGACGATGAAGAACACCACGCCGATCTTGAGAACGCGAATCAGATAGACGCTGCCGAAGAACAGCAGACTCGCGATCACGATGCGTAGCAACGGATAGTCGAATGTGAACTTCAGCACCAGAATCGACAGGCCGATCGCGAGCGTCGATCCGACCATGAACATCACGCCGACCAGCCGCGTGACCACCACGTTCGACTGCGTGACGTAGAACACCACCAGCAGCGACAGCGCGAGCTCCGGCACTTCGAGCGCCATCGACACGACGATCACGATGGCGCTCGTCAGCATGCAACGCAACATCACGTTGAGACGCCCGGGGAAAGGCGCAAGCTCGCGCCTCAGGAAAGCGCCTGCATCGCGCAGCGTGACGGGCAGGTAGTCGGTGGCGGCCATGGGCGCTCCTCAATGGCGCTCGCCGTCATTGCCGCGCCCGGGTTCCAGCACGGCCACCGCCGACGTACCGACGCGAAACAGCTCCGGGTTCGGATTGTCGACCCGTATCTTCACCGGGAAGCGCTGCGATACATGGACCCAGTTAAGCGTGCGTTGAATGCGCGGCAAGCCGCCAGGCAATGCAAGGCCGGCTTCATCGGGCGCGACGCCGTAACTGATCGAATCGACCGCGCCCTGGAAGCGCTGGCCCGTATCGCTCATCAGGTAGACCGTGGCGGGCGTGCCCGTCCTGACGCCCTTGAGCTCGGTCTCGCGAAAGTTCGCGACCACGTACCAGCGGCGCGTATCGATCAATGTGAAGACGGGTTTGAGCGCCGTTGCAAACTGGCCTGTCGATGTCTTCAATGACACAATGCGTCCGTCGAACGGTGCTCGGACCGTCGCATACTCGAGGTTCAATTCCGCAATCGAGATCTCCGCCATGACGACGGCACGTTGCGCGACCAGCGCATCGACGCCGCTCACAGCCGCTGCCGCCTGCTGCGCCTGCAGTTGCGCGGCGCTCAGTTCGGCCTGCGTGGCGCGTTGTGCGGTGCGCGCACGGTCGACGTCTTCCGCCGACACATAACCGTGTGACAAAAGTGGCTCCATGCGGTGCAGCGTATCGGACGCCTGGCTGGCTGCGGCCCGCGAGCGTTCGACGGCCGCACGCACCGACTGCGCGTTGTACTGCTGCGCATTGACCGTGCGCTGGGTCAGTTCGATCTGGCGGTCGAGCGCGACGAGGGACGCGTTGCCCCGCGTCAGCGCATCCTGATACGGACGCGGATCGATGCGGAACAGCAGATCGCCCTGCTTCACCGCCTGATTGTCGTGCACGGCCATCTCGACGATGCGCCCGTTGACCTCAGGCACGACGTCGATCGTATCCGCGTAGACGTAGGCGTCGTCGGTGCGCGGCGCACGGTCAAGCAGCCGGATGACGAAAACCAGCAACAGCAGCGTCACCACGACCAGGACAATGGCCGGCCATTTGCTTTTCGATGTTTTGCTGGCAGTTGTCGCCATTGCATCCGCCTGAGGAGCTTCAGTGTTGGAACAGCATCAACCAGACAGCGAGTGAAAGGAAAGTGACAAGCGTGGGATACACCACGGCCGAAGGTCCCAGCAGATGGCCGGCCTGAAAACGCTTGAAAACCAGATAGATGACGACCGTGAGCACAACGCCCGCGACGATACAGAACAGCCAGTCGGGAAAGTACGCGCCGAGCACGCCAATGGATGGCGAACCTGCACACCCTGACACGAGAACCGCGGCAATCGCGGCCATCCCGATTGCACGCTTTGGACATCTGCCTCTGGCGGTTGGAATGTGTCGTTTCAAAGTCGTCCCTGCGGTTGGAATCAAGGTAGTCGGCCGCGCTCCGCTCGCCGGGAGATTGTAAACGTATCAATTCGTCACAATAACGCCGAAAGAGGTATTCCGCATTACATGAATATGCAATGTCGTCGCAAGAAACAACGATGTAAAACTGAGCGCCAAGTTCGTCGGCATCGTACATGCCTCGACGGATTCCCGGGCTTTCGGACCGGCGCTGCATGCGCCGCGGGCGTCACCTTAAACACCAACCGTTCAAGCGATACTATCCAGCAGATCCAGCAACGCATCTCCGTCGACAGGCTTTCTGAAGAAGCCTAATGCGCCTCTCTGCAGATAGTAGTCTTCCGTATGCTCGCTCGGTTTGCCTGTGATAATGATGACCGGCGTGGCTGCGTCCGAATGAACCGTTCTTTCGAGCACTTGAATGCCGTCAATGGGCCGCATTCCCAGGTCGGTGATAACACATACCAGACCCGAGTGGCCGTCGGAAAAAAAATCCAGCGCAGATTCGTAGGCCCGTGTTCCATACCCGCCAGAGGCAAGCAGGTTCGCAAAAGACGTCAGAACGCGTCGGTCATCGTCAATCACGGCAACGGTTCGAACCGGAGGCGTGGGCATTTTTCTCTCCAGGTCCTCGAGTCCAACAAAGAATTAGCGTTAGCGTCAGGCATCGGAGGTGGTCGTAGACGATGTTTCAAGATGCAGTTTGCTCGCCTGCCTGACCAGAGCGGCGAATGAATCCGCCTGCATTTTTCTCATGATGTGGCCGCGATGTACCTGCACGGTGTATTCGGTGATACCAAGGACTGCCGCCGCCTGCTTGTTGAGCAGGCCGCTTGCGAGTAACGGCAAAAGCTCCTGCTCTCGAGGCGTCAGCGATTGGTAGAGAGCCTGGAGTGCCGCTGTCTCTTCCGCCTCCTTGCGAAGAACGTGCGCCCTGGCGAGTGCCGCATCAACCGCGCGCGTCAACGCATCTTCATCGAGGGGCTTGGTGAGGAAGTCAACCGCCCCGCCCTTCATGGCCAGGACCGTGGACGGTACATCTCCCCTTCCGGTAATGAAAATGACGGGAATCTGTGAGTCCCTGCTGACAAGCTTCTGGACTTCCAGCCCACTCATGCCTGGCATTCTCAAATCCAGGATCAGACATGCAACGACGTTTTGACGCGGTGTGTCCAGAAACTCCCTGCCGGATTCGAATGCCTGGACGTTCCTTCCGTTTGCGCGCAGCAGCGCAGAGAGTGCTTCTCGCACCCGCCTGTCGTCGTCGACTACATAGACTAATTCGCTTGCGGATTCCATGGAACCCCTCTGTGGTTAGGTGAAAACCTCTCCTAACGTTGGCACAGCCGGTCAACGATAATCTCGCTGAATGCCCCTCTCACGCGGTCGTGCCGACAAAAAATTATAACTGTCGGAATCGTCGCCCGGAAGCACGGGCAGCCGTGTTTCGTATTACATGAATATGTCATGTCACCTCCAAAAAAGAGGTTGTAAGCTTAATTGTTTCGCCTCATCGGCTCGACCGGAAATTCCCGATGCGGCGCGCCTGGATACGCGTCACTGCTATCAGCCCGAGCATGCTGCGCGTCGACGCGAACGGCAAACAGACAGTCAGTCTGGCGGCGGTTGGACCTTTGACAGTTCGACTATGTTCTTCAAAACTGCGGCTTCGAAAAAGCTGATCCCCCAGATGCAGGCAGCCACTCGCAATGGTCTGACATATCTCCATTGCCCTCGTATTCGATTCGTGCCACAACGGTGTGCGCGACCAGACCTCGCCAGTACTACACAAAATAACCGGCGACACTCCCCGCTCAATTTGCAGGCAAGGCCCCGATGCGCTGGAAATCCCGTCATTTGCAGGGAAATGCAGAGTACCACTATCCAATGCGCCGACGAACTCCGAGGTTGACATGCTTACCGTGTTGATACCGCCCCCGTCCCGGGTTGTCGCCCTCAGCATCGCCATAGCCGGTGCGTCAGGAGTGGCAGGGCTACTCGAACCGATTACGGGCAGCCTCGGCCTCGTTTTGATTGTCCTGTTCACGCACTTTTTCGGCCGCAACTGCGGGCGTCTGGCTGCTGGGTTCGCCTCGCTTGGGGTAGCCGGAGCGGTGTTGGCTTCCAGTCACCCTCCTCTCGCCTCCGGTTCGATCGCCCGCTCCACCCTCGCAATCGCCGCGGCATGGCTTTGTGCCGAGCTGGTCTCCCGGCGCCCCCGGCAGCCAGGCTCAACTGCCGGATTGAAGGATGAGCCGTTTGGCGAGCAAGTCTGCCAACAAAGCCAGACACTTCAAAGCAT
Source organism: Paraburkholderia sp. GAS42 (assembly GCF_050436565.1). NCBI lineage: Bacteria > Pseudomonadati > Pseudomonadota > Betaproteobacteria > Burkholderiales > Burkholderiaceae > Paraburkholderia > Paraburkholderia sp. GAS42. The sequence goes on from NZ_JBNDML010000009.1 coordinate 100,103, forward strand.
CAGCAATCTCTTTCCCGGGTATGTGTGGACTGCACTGCCCGATGGCTCCACCGAATACCGCAGTCCCAGCCTGTTCGAATACACAGGCATAAAAGAAGCACATAACTGCGACTCTTTCCGAGCCGCAATCCACCCCGACGACCTGCAGGCAAACGACCGATATTGGGCCGCACTCCGGGCCGGAAACGACCCGGAAGAGCTCGAGTTTCGACTCAGGCGGTCCGACGGCGAGTACCGGTGGTTCCTCTGCCGTGTCAAAGCCATAAGAAGCGACAGCGGACGGCTACTGCGATGGGTCGGCGTGAGCTGGGACATACATGACCGGAAGACTGCCGAATCGCTTCTTCGAACCGAAGAGGAAACCTGGCGGCGCATTGTGGATAGTGTGCCGGCATGCGTATGTGTCGGCGGTCCAACCGGCGACCTTCTCTACGTGAATAAAGTCGGTGTCGCCGCGCTTGGAAGACCGATGGAGGATTTAGTCGGCGACCGATGGATGGCTTACATTCACCCCGATGACGTGCAGGCCGCACGGCAACAATGGACAGCGTGCATTGCCGCGCGTGAACCGGTCGACATTGCCGTGAGGATGCTACAGCATGACGGTGTATACCGCTGGCAGCGTCTTCTAGCGGAGCCATCACGCTGCCAGAACGGGGACGTCATCAACTGGTACCTCGTCGGAATAGAAATCGAAGAGACCATCAAGGCTCAACAGGCATTAGCGGCAACTGAGAGAGAAGCCAGAGAGCTCCTCCACCGATTACCGGGCCGCTTCGCGACCCGGACAGAGCACGATTTCGACTTCATCAGTCAGCAGACACTTGAGGAAACGGGAACTACGCTTGAAGGCATAAAAAGTCTCGGCTATCTGAGTTTCATTCACCCCGATGATCGCGACAGAGTAAAGGAGGGGCATCTTCGCTCTGTTCAGGAAAAGAGTGCGCACGATACTACCTACCGATGGGCGGACCGCGACGGTAATTATCGATGGCGTCACTCGCGCTCTGTTCCCTACTTTAACGAAGACGGAAGTGTCTACAAGTGGTATTCCGTGACCGTCGACATTGATGATCTTTACAGGTCCAAAGAGGTCATTCGTGAACGGGAAGCGCAACTGAACTGGTTGACAGAGAATGTTCCTAGCCTGCTCTGGCGTACGGACTCCGATGGCCGCCTGGAATACGCAAACAAGCGCACTGAAGACTACACCGGGCTACAGCTCAATGATTTGAAAACGAACGGCTGGCTTCACCTGGTGCACCCGGATGACTCTGCGTCAACCATTGAAGCCTGGCAAGATTCCCTCGATAGCGGGAGACCTTACGATCGGGTCCATCGGCTCCGCGCGGCCGACAACACGTATCGCTGGTTTCAATGCAAAGGCACCCCCATGCGGGATGCCAACGGCGATATTGTGAAATGGTATGGTCTTTCGACGGATATCCACGAGCGGCAGTTAGCCCAAGAGGTCCTTCGCACGGAAGAGTTCAATTTGCGAAGGCTCGTAGACGCATTGCCCGCGATGATCTGGAGGGCCACACCGCAAGGAGAAATCGACAGATGGAATCGGCAAATGCTAACGTTCATGGGAAAGAGCGGGGAAGAAATTGACAAAGAAATGTTGCTTAACCTCATCCCGGAAGCTGACCGTCTTCGTGTCCGCTCGCGCCGGAAGCAAGCTGTCGACGAAGGTGCGTCGTACCAGGACACGTATCAGGTTACTGGCGCCGATGGGAAACTGCACTGGTACCTCGTTCGCGGCGAACCGTTTCGCGACGAAAGCGGGCAGGTTCTACACTGGTACGGCGTATGTACGGACATCAGCGATCTCAAACAAACGGAAGCAATGCTCGAACAGCGGGAGCACCAGCTACGCGCGCTTATCGACACCATCCCGGCCATGCTCTGGTGCAATGACCCACAAGGGCGGCTCACTTACATCAATCGGAAAACCTCTGAATTCCTTGGCCTGGGCATTTCGCAGCTCGTGGACCTTGGCGATATGTATCCCGTCCACCCTGACGACCTGGGCAGCCTGGCTCAAGCCTGGACACACTCGATCGAGACTGGCGAACCGCACTGCCACGTTGCCCGGCTTCGCCGAAAAGACGGTGTTTATCGATGGTACCAGCACACCGCTGAAGCAATGAGAGACGCCGGCGGCAACATTGTTCAATGGTATGGACTCAGTCTTGATATTGACGAACGAACGCGTGCGGAGGACCGGCTCAGACAGACTCAGGCTGAACTCGCGCGGGCAACCCAGATTGCCACGGTCGCAGAACTCTCGGCATCCATCGCACACGAACTCAATCAGCCTCTCACGTCCGTTATCGCCAATGCGCAGGCCTGCAAACGGTGGCTCGCAGCGTCTCCGCCAAATTTGAGCGAAGCCAGGGCTTCTGTGGAAAGCGTAGTTCGAGATGCCCGTTCCGCTGACGAGACGATGCAAAGCATCCGCGCGCTGTTCAAGCGGCAAACATTCCGGAAGCGGGAACGGAATGTGAAAGACATGGTCCTCGAAGCCGTACGACTGCTGCGGGAAGACGAAACCAGGCGTACCGCCGACATCGAGTTCGACTTGCCTGATGGCCTGCCTCCAGTGTTCGTAGACCAGATACAGATTCAACAGGTCCTTCTTAACCTTATCTCGAACGGGATAGAGGCCACGGAAAACTCGGGACGCACACCTAAGATTCTCATTACCGCAAGCCCCCTTGATGACCGGTTCGTGCTGCTCGAGGTCATCGATAACGGTTCGGGCATCGTCGGTGGCGACAGCATATTTGACGCATTCGTCACGACCAGGAGCAAGGGAATGGGCATCGGGCTTGCGGTGTCCCGCTCCATTATCGAAGCTCATGAGGGTCGTCTTACTGCCACCAATAACGAGGGCTACGGAGCCACCTTCAGCGTCGTCCTGCCAGTCTTGCCTGTCCAGATTTTCCAACAGGATATGTGGGCGCCAAATAATGCATCCGGGGCGACTTTTGCCGCTCATACCTCTACACGGGGGCTGTAGAGGAACTTGATTGGCTTTCGGAAAATTAGCCAGATAACTTCCGTTTTGGGCAGATTCCGCGTCGAAACGTCAATGTGAGTGCGGTGGTCAGTTATTTCGGACAGGCAGACAGGTTCTTTCACTGTCGACCTGTCCGGGGAGATTAGACCACTACACTGATTACATACCAGGCAGGCTTAACCTGAAGCTAACGCCGCCTTAATAAAGCAATCAGGTCGGCGATTCGAACATGACAAGACCCACCAACACGTTCAAGCGATACTATCCAGCAGGTCCAGCAACGCGTCCCCATCGACAGGCTTTCTGAAGAAACCCAATGCGCCTCTCTGCAGATAGTAGTCTTCCGTATGCTCGCTCGGTTTGCCCGTGATAATGATGACGGGTGTCGTTGCGTCAGAATGAACCGTTCTCTCGAGCACTTGAATGCCGTCAATGGGCCGCATTCCCAGGTCGGTGATAACGCATACCAGACCCGCGTAGCCGTCGGAAAAAAAATCCAGCGCAGATTCGTAGGCCCGTGTTCCATACCCGCCAGAGGCAAGCAGGTTCGCAAAAGACGTCAGAACGCGTCGGTCATCGTCAATCACGGCAACGGTCCGAACCGGAGGCGTGGTCATTATTTTCTCCGGGTCATTGAGCCCAACAAAGAATTGGCGCTAACGTCAGGCATCGAATGTTGTCGCCGACGATGTTTCGAGTTGCAGTTTGCTTGCCCGCCTGACCAGCGAGGCAAATGAATCCGCTCGCATTTTTCTCTTCTCGCACCCGTCTATCGTCGTCGACCACATACACCCGTTCGCTTGCGGATTCCATGGAACCCCTCTGTTGTCAGGTGAAAGCCTCCCCTAACGTCGCACAGCCGGTCCACGATAATCTCGTTGAATGTCCCTCTCACGCGGTCGTGCCGACAAAAAAATTATAGCCGCCGGAATCGTCGGACGAAAGCACGGGCTGCCGTGTTGTGCACTACATGAATATGTAATGGCACCACCCGATACGAAGCTGTAAATTTATCACTTCGCCTCGAAAATAAATCCCTTTGACGCTGACCGCGCCCTTTCCCACCGGTTGCCATTCCTGCGCCCAGCAGACGCTGGGTCAGGGCTCGGTGCAACTCAGCAATCACCACTTTTCGACAAGCACGGTCGTCTGTACCTACCGAGATGGGTTTATCTTGGACGACTAATATCTTGTATTCTCTGATACTGTTTCAACGGTCGTAATGAATCGATCGTAGGCGCTCGATCATCGCCAGCCAGCCTGCCGCGCGCGGCCTTACAGCGTTCTCGCGGAGTACACGAAAGGCGTCGGTCCTGCAGACGTCGCAGGCCGGCCGCTCACGACGCGGGCAAGCACCAGAATGGACCGGCATTCCATGAACCAGATCGAACTCGATATGGATCGCGCTCCGTGGCTCCGCGCGCGTGACCGAATAGTCCTTGTTCCCGAAGATTCCAGCTACAAGCTTCTCGACGGTCTCCTCGATGCGCCGATGGACTCTGGGACCTTCCTGCGCCTCGCTATTGGCATCGCGTCGGCGCTGGCCAAAGTCCACCGGAGTGGGCTCGTGCACAAGGACGTCAAGCCGGCCAACATCCTGGTCAATCCCGATAGTGGTGAGGCCAGGCTCACGGGTTTTGGCCTCGCGTCGCGGCTTACGCGAGAGCGTCAACGGTCCGAACCGCCCGAGTCCATCGCCGGTACGCTCGCCTATATGGCGCCGGAGCAGACCGGGCGGATGAATCGTTCAGTCGACTCCCGCAGCGATCTCTACGCATTCGGCGTGACGCTCTACCAGATGCTCACGGGAAGTCTGCCATTCACTGCAACCGATCCGATCGAATGGGTGCATTGCCACATCGCGAGAGAGGCGGTGCCGCCGCACGTGCGTGTCGCCCACCTGGCACCGGTCCTCTCCGCGATTGTGGTGAAGCTGCTCGCCAAGACCGCGGAGGAGCGCTATCAGACCGCGGAAGGCGTTGAAGTGGACCTGCGACGCTGCCTGGCGCTTTGGGAAACCGGGCGACGTATCGGTGAATTCCCGCTCGGCGAGAACGACACGCCAGACCAGTTGATGATTCCCGAGAAACTGTACGGGCGGTCGCGCGAGGTCGAGACATTGCTTGGCGCCTTCAGACGCGTCGTCGAAGGCGGGGCGCCAGAACTGGTGCTGGTCTCAGGATATTCCGGCATTGGCAAGTCGTCCGTCGTCAACGAACTACACCGGGTGTTAGTGCCTTCGCGCGCGCTCTTCGCCTCCGGCAAATTCGATCAGTACAAACGCAACATCCCCTATTCGACACTCGCGCAAGCCTTTCGGAGTCTGTTACGGCCACTGCTTGGCAAAAGCGAGGCGGAGCTTGCGGCCTGGCGCGACGCGCTGCGGGAAGCGTTGGGACCGAATGCCGGACTCATCGTGGATCTCGTTCCCGAAGTGGCGCACATCATCGGAGAGCCCGCGCCAGTCCCCGAGTTGCCTCCACAAGAAGCGCACCAGCGGTTTCAGCTCATGTTCCGGCGGTTCATCGAAGTTTTCGCCCGGCCGGAACATCCGCTCGTGCTATTCCTCGACGATTTGCAATGGCTCGATGTGGCGACGCTCGACCTGATAGAGGACCTGTTGACCCGGTCCCATCCGCAGAACCTCATGCTGATCGGCGCCTATCGCGACAACGAAGTCAATTCCGCGCATCCGCTGATGTGCAAGCTCGATGCCATCAAGGCCGCCGGTGGCAAGGTGGCGGAGATCACGCTCGCGCCGCTTGCCCGGGAGCATCTGGAACAGTTGATGGTGGACGCGCTTCGCTGCAAGCCCGAGCGGGTCGCGCCGCTCGCGGGGCTGGTGCATGACAAGACCGCCGGAAATCCATTCTTCGCCATTCAGTTCATTGCTTCGCTGACAGAAGAGGGGCTGCTTTTCTTCGATCATGATGCGGCGCGCTGGTCGTGGGACCTCGATCGCATCCACATGAAGGGCTATACCGACAATGTGGCGGAGCTCATGGTTGGCAAGCTGACCCGCCTGTCGACCGAAACGCAACAAGACCTGCAGCTGCTTGCGTGCATGGGGAACAGCGCCGAGCTCGCCCTGCTGGAAACAGTTTCCCGGCGGCCGGCAGACGATCTCCATGGCCGGCTTTGGGAAGCAATTCGAGCCGGTCTCATCGCCTGCACGGAGCAATCCTGCTGCTTCGTGCATGACCGGGTTCAGGAGGCGGCGTACTCCTTGATCCCGGAGGAGGCGCGTGCGCAGATCCATCTCCGGATAGGCAGAGTTCTCGCTGACTGCATGCCGCCGGAAAAGCTGCCGGAGATGATCTTCGAGATCGTCAACCAGTTCAACCGCGGCGCGCACCTCATCACGTCACAGGACGAGCGCGAGAGGCTCGCCGAGCTGAGCCTGATCGCCGGCAAGCGCGCGAAGACCTCATCCGCCTACGCCTCTGCGCTGACGTATCTGCGCGCCGGCGCGGCGCTGATGCGGGAGGATGCGTGGGAGCGCCGGCAGGAGCTTGCCTTCGCCCTGGAACTGCATGGGGCCGACTGCGAGCTCTGGATGGGCGCACTGCCGTCCGTGGAGGAACGTCTCGCGGCGCTGGCTACGCGCGCTGTCGACACGGTCCAGCGAGCGGCCGTCGCGAGCCGGCGCGTGGATCTTTACACGATGCTCGGGGCAGGCGACCGCGCGGTCGCGCTGGGTTTGGAATACCTCCGGCATGTGGGCATCGATTGGGCAGCCCATCCCACCCAACAGGAAGCGCATCGCGAGTACGAGCGGATCTGGTCACAGGTCGGAAGTCGGCCAATCGAGGATCTCATCGACCTGCCGCTGATGGAGGATCCGGAGTCTCGCGCGACGCTCGACGTGCTGACCGCCCTTGGACCGCCGACGTTATACACCGACGAGAATCTGTACGCGCTCACCACCTGCAGGGCGGTGAATCTCAGCCTCGCGCGTGGCAACAGCGACGCCTCACCTGCGCATTATGTCGCGGTCGGGATTATCGCCGGCGACCGCTTTGGCCATTACGACGAAGGTTATCGACTTGGAGAGCTGGCGTGCGATCTGACCGAACGCCGCGGATTGAAGCGCGTGGGAGGAAAGACCTATTCGATCTTCTCGCTCGTGGTACCTTGGACACGACCGCTTCGGGAGGGTATCGATCCGGCCCGACGTGGCTTTCAGATCGCGAATGAGCAGGGCGACCCGTCGTTTGCTGCATACGCCTGCAGCAATATCAGTTCCATTCTGCTGGCCTCAGGCGATCCACTCGATCAGGTTGCACGTGAAGCCGAGCACGGTTTGGAGTTCGCGCGCACGGTGCGGTTCGAGTTCGTCGTCGACATGATCTCTTCCTCGCTCGCGCTCGTTCGGGCTCTCAGCGGCGAGACCGCGAAATTCGGCTCGCTCGACGATGACTCGTTCACGGAGCACGCGTTCGAGGCGCGCCTCACCGGCCACCCGGCTCTGGCCTTGCCCGAATGTTTCTACTGGATCCGAAAGCTGCAGGCACGCTACTTCGCTGGCGACTACGCATCGGCTATCGATGCCGCGGAAAAGGCGGAAAAATGGTTTTCGACATCAGCGTCGCTTTCGGTCAAGCTGTTGGAGAGAGCGGAATACCACCTCTATGCCGCCCTTTCTCGCGCCGCCTGCTGCGAGCCCACGGGGCCCGATCTGTATGCAAAGCATCGCGAGGCGCTGTCGGCACATGACAAACAACTCCGGGCATGGGCGGAAAACTGCCCCCAGAACTTCGAGGATCGTGCGGCGTTGGTCGGCGCGGAGATTGCGCGCATCGAGGGGCGCCTGCTCGAGGCAATGGATCTGTACGAGCGAGCCATTCGCTCTGCGCGTTCGAATGGCTTCGTTCAAAACGAGGCGCTGTCCTACGAACTGGCTGCCCGCTGCTACGCCGCGCGCGGCCTTGAGGAGATTGCACATCTCTACCGGGGAAACGCATGGCGCGCCTATCTGCGGTGGGGAGCCTATGGGAAGGTGCGACAACTCGAACAGCTCTATCCCGCGTTGCGGCAGGACGATCGTGTCCCGGGCCCTGCGGGCACGATCGCCGCGCCGGTTGGAGATCTGGATCTGGCCACTGTGATCAAGGTGTCGCAGGCAGTGTCGGGCGAGCTCGTCCCGGAAAAGCTCATCGAAACGCTGTTGCGCACGGCCATCGAACATGCCGGCGCGGAACGTGGTCTGCTGATCCTGCCTCGTGGCAACGAATTCCTGATCAAGGCGGAGGCGAAGACTTGCGGCGGATCCGTGACGGTCAGCCTGCGCGAGACGCCAGCTTCCGCGGACACGCTTCCCGAGTCGGTGGTCCGTTATGCCGCGCGTACCCGGGAGAGCGTGCTTCTCGACGATACTTCAGTCCCGGGTCCGCATACCGCCGATCAGTACATCGTTGCGCAGGGCGTCCGGTCGGTACTCTGTCTGCCGTTGATGAAGCAGGGTGCGCTGGTTGCACTGCTGTACCTGGAAAACAGGCTTGCTCCAGGCGTTTTCACGCCTGGCAGGATTTCTGTCCTGAAGGTGCTTGCTTCCCAGGCGGCGATTTCGCTCGAAAACAGCAGTCTGTACGCTGAAATCCGGGAACGGGAAGCGCAGATCCGCCGGCTGATCGACGCCAACATCGTCGGAATTTTGTTTTGGGACGAGGGTGGTCAGATTTTCGAGGCCAATGACGCGTTTCTTCGCATGGTCGGATACGAGCGCGAGGATCTCGTCTCGGGTCGCTTGCGGTGGACCGACTTGACGCCTCCCGAATGGCTCGACGGCCAGCGAGAACAAAACTTGCAGCAGTTCAGGCGGACCGGCAGCCTGCCTCCCTATGAAAAGGAATATTTCCACAAGGATGGCAGCCGGGTGCCGGTGCTGATCGGCGTGGCCGCTTTCGACGAGATATGCGAGCGCGGTGTGGCCTTCGTCGTGGACATGACGGAGCGCAAGCGCGCGGAGGTGGAGTTGCGGCGCAGCCGCCAGTACCTGGCAGAGGCGCAGAAGGTCAGCCACACCGGAAGCTGGGCATGGAGCCCCGTTTCAAATGCCGTTCTGTACTGGTCGGACGAGTGTTATCGCATCCTCGGCCACGATCCTGCGAAGGGCCTGCCTTCGTTCGAGCAATTAGCGCAGGACGTTTATCCGGATGACCGCACCCGGATCGTGGAGAGCCTGGGTAAGGCCGTGCGCGAAGGTTCCGACTGGGAAGCCGAGTACCGGCTCGGCAACTTCGATACCGGAGTGAGAACCGTCCGTTCCGTGGGGCATCCGGTTCTGGACCGCTCGGGCCAGGCGATCGAGTACATCGGCACCGTGATCGATGTCACGGAGCAAAAGCGTGCAGAAGAGGAACGCAGAGAGTACCTGTGGTTCCTCGAATGCATGGACCGCATCAACCGCGCCATGCAGCGAACGAACGAGGTCGAGGGCATGACGCGCGGCGTGCTTGAGGAGGCGCGGGCCATCTTCAATTGCGATCGGGCCTGGCTGGTATATCCCTGCGATCCTGATGCGCCGACGTGGCGCGCGGTGATGGAGCATACGCATCCGGACTATCCGGGCGCCTTCGCGCTCGGCCAGGAGCTGCCGATGGACGCCCGGGCGGCGGAATCCCTGCGCGACATGCTGCACGCCCCAGGGGCGATGGTGGATCCAGGCATCCCGCCGGAGATTCGCCACCGGTTCAACATCCTGTCGACGATCGCGATCGTGGTTCGCCCCAAGGGCGACAGGCCGTACCTGTTCGGGCTGCATCAGTGCTCGCATTTGCGCTCCTGGAGCGCCGTGGAGCGGCGGCTCCTCGAGGAAATAGGCAGGCGCCTGGAAGATGCGTTGACGAGCGCGCTCGCGCACCGCAACCTGCTCGCTAGCGAGGAGGCGCTGCGCACGAGTGAGGAACGCTTCCGAACCCTAGTCGACCACGCGACGGATGCCATTTTCCTGTACGACGAGGAAGGTATCGTGCTCGACGTGAACCGTCAGGCCTGCGAGGCGCTGGGTTATACGCGCGAAGAACTCGTCGGCATGCGCAGCTGTCAGTTCGACCACGACATCACGCCGGAAAAGACCCAGTGGATCAGGCGGCGACTGCGCGAGGTCGGAAGTGTGACGTTCAACGGCCGCCGCCGGCGAAAAGACGGAAGTCTCTTTCCCGTCGAGGTGCGTGCACGGGCGTTCAACCGCGGTGGGCGCCTTTACGCCATCGCACTCGCCAGCGACATCACCGATCGCAGGCGCCGTGAGCAGCGGCAGCTCGCGCAATTCAGCGTCACACGGACGCTGTCGGAAGCGGGCTCGCTCGAAGAGGCGGTATCGCGCATTCTGCGCGAGATGTGTGAGGCACTCGAGTGGGATCGTGGCGCATTCTGGCGCGTCGATCCGGAAGCGGGCGTGCTGGTGCGCGTGCAAACATGGCCGTCGGCCACCTTCGCGCGGGCCGGCTCCGGGTTGGTGTCCAGGACGGGCGGCTTCGGCATGGGGCTCCCGGAGCGAGTCTGGTCGAGCGGCGCACCTGTATGGATTCCCGACATGGCGCTCGATCGGGAGTCCCAGCGGGAAGAACCGGCCGCGAAGAAAGGACTCCGTGCGGCCTTCGCCTTCCCGATCACGCTCAGGAGCGGCGTAGTGGGCGTGTTCGAATTCTTCAGCCGCGAGGTCCGCGATGCCGATCCCGAGCTTGTGCAGATGATGAACTCCGTCGGCTTCCAGGTCGGGCAATTCATCGAGCGCACACGAGCGGAAGACGCGCTGCGACACGCACGGGAAAAGCTTGCGCAGGCGTCACAGGTGGCGACTGTAGCCGAGTTGTCCGCGTCCATCGCCCACGAAATCAACCAGCCGCTGCAGGCCGTTGTGGCCAATGGGCAGGCGTGCCGGCGCTGGCTCGCTGCGACGCTGCCCGACATCGACAAAGCCCGACTCAGCGCCGAAGCCATCGTCCGTGACGGATATGCCGCGGCGGACGTGATAAGCCGTATTCGCGCGCTGTTCAAGCGCACGGTGCCGGCAAAGGTCGATCTTGACATCAATAAGCTGATACTTCAGGTCTGCACGCTGATGGCTGACGAAATCCAGGGGAACGCGATCTCGCTCGAGACCCAGCTAGCCCAGGACGTGTCGATGATCAGAGCCGATGCCGTGCAGATTCAGCAGGTGATCGTCAACCTTGTGCGCAACGCCATCGAGGCGTTGTCAGCGACGGAGGAACGACCGAAGTCGCTATTGATCCGCTCCCGGCGCGACGGGGGCAACGTGGTGGTCGACATTCAGGATGAAGGCATGGGGCTCGCGAATCTGGAAACGATATTTGAGCCATTTACCACTACAAAGGAAACGGGCATGGGCATGGGGCTCGCAATCTGCCGGTCGATTGTCGAAGCACACACCGGCCGTATCTGGGTCGTGCGCAATGAGGTCCGCGGCGTGACGTTCAGCTTTAGCCTTCCGACGGAGACTTCGGATACAACGTGAAACCCGCGTTCCCGAGGTGGACTGAGCACCAGGCTGCATCTGGCGGTCGATTCGACGGGTCGTCCGTTGCGACCGACCTCTGGCCAACATTCGACAGGCCTTCATTCGTCTTCCCTGGTTTCGACGGCTGCGAGCGGCAACGCAACGGTCAGTGCGAAGCCTTGATTGGGTGCGGTCTGGATCCGGATAGCGCCGCCCAGGCGGGCAGCACGCTCCCGCATTCCCAGCAGGCCGAAGCGTCCGCGCCGTCCTCTATCACATGCAGCGGATTCAGCACCTTGTAGTAGTGCGAGAGGCGGGCTTCCGGCAGACCGGGCCGCTGTCGACGTTCCACGCCTGCGACACCATCGTTCAGGCGATAAGACACACTCCAGATTCATGTAGTAGCGGCCCGCAAGTCTGCTACGTATCATCAAGCCAAGGTCGCGCGTTGGCTCAACCCAGGCACGTCACATAAGACTGCGGGCAATCCACTGGCGGCGCATCACCAGAAATTGATCGCGCGCGGCATCTTTTCAGGAATTCGGCGTCGCTACCTGACGGGACCACGCACGACGGTCGTTTGACATGTCATGAGGCTTTCTGTTTTTTTTTCAGATCAATCGCCTGACCTCCTGTTTGTCTGGTGAGAATCGAGGAACCGCATCATGCAAGCTCCCTTTGAAGCAGACAGAACGTGGCAGTCAACGATCGCGCTCCTCTCGAGCGAAGGCGAAGCAGGGCCGACCATTGTGTCCAGTCGCGTCCGCCCGATATCCGGCGAAGGCTGCTTTTCGAAATGTGCCATCCGGGTTCTGGAGCGCGATGGGCAGAACTGGGCGACCGTTGCGTGGAGCGACGCGACGTCCTGCTGCTACGGCGAACAGCTATGGCGGCGCTGCATCGCGAGGAAAGCTGGAGTTTGCGCCCTGAGTGGCCAGGCCATTGCAAGAGGCAATGCCGTGTATCGACCCAGGCGTGTTCGACTTCCACCACGAAACATCGAAGCGATGATTCTGGCCACAGTCATGGAAACTATCCCTGTGGAGGAAGGTGTCTGACGGTACAAATCAGGCTTTTTCGTCAACGCCGCCGCGTCCGCCAGGCATCACGACCCGCCTGCAGGACCATGGGCGCGCAGTGCAGCGCATCGTCCGCAAAACGTGAGCCGATCGAATACACAGTCACCATCCGAACTTCGCTTCGACGCCCACATAATCCGCATTGTGCGCCCCTAGTGCGCGAATCGAATCGCCGACTTCGAAATGCACCGCTTCCAGCGCGAGCGCCACGTTCGAGCTGACGAGCCAGTCGGCCCGAATCTGCGCATACATCCCCGTCCAACGCGTTCCCTTCCCTGCCGTGCCGGGCACCACAGCCATCCCCTGGCCGTAGATCGCATCGGCTGCCGTCGCGCGCCACTGGAGACCGAGCGCCGTCAGTAACGTGACCTTCGGCGACACCTTGAACGTGATCGACGGCTTCACGTGAATCAGGTTGCTGTAGCCGGTGTATCCCGCCAGCGTGAAGTAGTAGCCGTTGGGAAACAGCGGATTGAACGTTTCGACACGTCCATCGCCGGGATGCCGGTCGCCCGATGCGCCATCCACCTGCAAGCCAACACGCGGCGAGCCCGCCACCGATGCGAACGTATAGCCGCCCAGCAGCCCGAACGCCCACGCGCCAATCGTGCTCTTGCCGACGCGCCCCGTCTGCACCATCGTTTCCGCGTCCCAGTCGAACGGCGCGACCTTGCCCGCGTAACGCACGTCGAATACATCGCGATGCTCGGTGCCTGCCGCATCGAGAAAGCGCGCGTTGTCGCGGTCGTAGCGCGACCAGTACGCGGACAGATCGCCCGGCCCCGTGTTCGCGCGTTCGACGCGCACGCCGCTGAACGTGAGATGCCGGTTCGACACATCGTCGAAGGCCGTGACGTCGCGGTTCTGCACGGGTTGCGTCATATAGCCGATGAAGCGCCACTTGTCGATTTCATAGTCGGCCCACAGCGCATCGAACGCCTGACGGACGTTCGGCCCGTCGCGCACCGAGACGAACCGCTGCAAGTCGAAAGCCATCTCCTGGCGGCCGACGCGCGCCTTGAGCGTGCCGCCGCCCACCCCATAGACGAACGCGACGAACGCCTGCTCGATATCGAGGGGATTCTTGTCGACGGGCGAAACGGAATCCTTGCCGAAGGGCCGCGCATCCTCGAGTTGAAAAAACGCCTGCACATGCTGACCGATGCGGGCATCGGCATGCACTTCGGCGCGCTGGATCACGTAGCTGTCGGGCCGCGCGCTGCCAAGCCCGAAGAGCGGCGTGTTGTTCAGTTCGAAGCGCTCGCGCAGGTCCGCGCCGAGCGACAGATACGCTGACGGATCGCTGCCGAGTGGGATGTACTTGAGCGCATCGAACGGCTTACGCGGCACGCACGGATTCGCCAGAACCGACCAGTCTTCCTGCCAGCGGTTGAACGACAACGCCGACGGCCGCTTCGCGGTGCATTGAGGCGCAGCGGCCGCGCCCGCATCCGCCGTGTTATCGGCGGCGAACGCGGTCGCGCCGTCTGTCAAACCGCACACCGCCAGCGCGGCGAACGTGGCCGCGGTCGACATCTTGCGTCTTACCGATGGACGCATCGTCATTTGCTCAGTTCGTGAATCTCGGCGACATAGCCGCCGGGAAACTCGACCATCGCCGTGCGCCCTTCGACCGTACGGTTCGGCGCCGCCAGCAGCTTCACGCCGGTGCCCTGCGCCTTCGCAAGCGTCGCCTCGAGATCGGCAACCTGATAACCGGTCATCTCGCGGCCGAACGGATAAGGCAGCTTGCCGTCCGTCACGAACACGAGCATGTTGCCGAAGCCGGACGCGATGCGCACGCGCCGGATCGTCTCGCCGGGCCGGCCGATTTCGCTGCCGTCCGCATGGCGGTTGTCGGAGACGACCTTGCCGTGCGAGAAGCGCAGGAAGCGTCTGATCAAGTTATCCGCGGATTGCCCGGACACATAGACGCGATTGTCGGGCACCGTCTCGAGCGGAGCATACGAAGGCGCCTTCGTATGCCAGTACAGTTGCATGTTCAGGCCGCCGGGCCACTGGATGATCGCATCCTTCCCGATCGGATCGTCGAACGTATCGACGATCACGTCCGCACCCGCTGCGCGTGCGGCACGCACGGCCTTGTCCATATCGGTCACGAGATAGCCCGTGCGCTCGTTGCCGAACGGATACGGTATCGGCGTCTGGAACGCGAACACCGACAACATGCCGACAGGCGTCTGCACGTATTGCGAAGCCGTCTTGCCCGGCGTCGGCGTGACCGTGAAGACCGCGCGCTGCGAAGCCTTGCCGCCGAACGTCGCAACAATGCTGTCGACGAACGCGTCGATGTCCTGGCTCGAGACATACACATGCGTCGTGTCGTACTGCGGACCGACCGACACGACGGGCACGCTCTTGCCCGCGTTCTGATGCTCGGCATCGGCGAAAGCCGGCGAGCCGGCCAGCGCCACGCCGAGCGCCGCGATCGACACGACGGCGGCCCGTAACAATCGATACATCTTGACGGTACTCATAAAAACACTCCTTGCGGGTGATGGATGCCGCAGCTTCGCGCGATGCAATCAGATTCCGACTTGCGGCGTGCCCGTCTTGCGCGCCAGCACAGCGAGCAGGCATAACGTGGCGAGCGGCAGCAGCAGCGCCCAGAATGACGCGAGCAGATATCCCGCCGCGCCTGCACACGCGCCCATTGCAAAACCGGCGATGGGCGGCAGCGTGCGCAACAACCGGCTGCGCGCCGCGCGCCGCGCGCCGCGCTTCCAGGTCGCCGGATGAGAACAGCAGATCAAATGCGTCGATCACGGCCTGCGTGACGTTGCCCGTCATCACCGTGTTCGCGACGACAGAGCGCGCCGTCAAACGCCCATGCGCGTTTTGCACGCCCATCGCTGCTGCGCCGAGCAGGCCGCAGGCGATGGTCATCGGCGCGTCGGCATCGGTGACAGGCACAGCCAGCTCGCCCACAGCCATGTAGCCCGCCAGCAGCGCCGCCTGCAGCATATATAACGCGCATGCGCGCGCGCCATGTCCGCGATGAGGCAGCCTGTTGTCGAGCACGCGAGCGAACACGATTCCCGCGATGAATGCGGGAAACGCGAGCCACTTGATCAGCAGGCCATGCCCGGCGTTCGCGAGCTCCGAGCCGATGAGAATGAAGTTGCCCGTCACGTGCGCGGTGAGGAGACCGAACAGCGCAACGAAGCCGAACGTATCGACATAGCCCGCTGTCAAGGCCAGCCACGTGTCCTCGCCCGGGACGTGATCGAGCGGGTGCGCCGCGAGCCGCGCATCTGCGCCTACTGGTCGCTGCTGCATGACGAGGTCGGCTTGCCGCTGGCGACGGGCGGCGCGTTTTGAGTTTGCGCAACGGGCGGGCGTATCTGCGCCTGCACGAGCGGAATCGCATGCTCGCCGATGACGATGCCAAGCAGCCCCGCGAGCGCGATCAGCGGCGGCGCGGGCGATTGCACGCGCACGAAGTAATACAGCAGGCCGACCACGAGGCCCGCGCCCAGTGAAATCAGATATGGCATGGCTCACTCCTCATGCGCAGTTCAGGCCTGCCGTAGCCCGGACGCATGCGTCCATGCACGAGCAGCACGAGCACGCTCGCTGCGACGCGCAGGAACAGCAGCGCGGCGGCGGGGGCGGAAAGGCGGTTCATTGCCTGCTTGCGCCTAGAACGCGAAGCAGCTGCAACCGAGCGCGCCCCAGAACGTATTCGCGTCGCTGGCGGGCACGTTGCTGCGCCACGCCCACGCATGCGCATGACGATGCACGCCACACAGGTTCACACACGCGTCGTTGCACGACTGCTGCAGCGACGCCGTGGGACGATAGCGCGCATAGCCGCCGTACTCCGCGACGGGCGACCACGTCGGGCTGACGGGCAGCGCGGGCGGGCCGAACCTTTCGAACTCGTCGGCAGCGTAGACGACGCGGCCGTTGACCACCGTCAGCACCGAAGTCAGATGCTTGATGGCGCCTTCGTCGATCGTGAAATAGTCGTCGCTAAGCACCGCGAAATCGGCAAGCTGGCCAGGCACAAGCGCGCCCTTCTTCGTCTCGTCGTTCGAGAACCATGCGCTGCCCACCGTATATCGGCGCAGCGCCTCCATGCGATCCAGACGGTCCTGCGCCGCGTACATCGGCGTGCCGCCCACCGTGCGTCCCGAAACGAGCCAGTACAGCGAAACGAACGGATTGAAGCTCGCGACGCGCTTCGCGTCCGTCCCCGCGCCGACGGGCAGCCCTGCCGCGAGCATCTGCCGAACAGGCGGCGTGTGCGCGATGGCCTCGGCGCCATAGCGGGCGATGAAGTATTCGCCCTGATACGCCATCCGGTGCTGGACGGCGATGCCGCCGCCCAGCGCGGCAATGCGTTCGATATTGCGCGCAGAAATGGTTTCGCAGTGGTCGAAGAACCAGCGCAGGCCGTCGAAAGGTGTGCCCTGATTGACGCGCTCGAATACGTTGAGAAAGCGCTCGATCGACTCGTCGTAGGTTGCGTGCAATCTGAACGGCCAGCGGTTTTGCACCAGCAGTCGCACGACAGCTTCCAGTTCGCTCTCCATTGCGCCCGGCAGGTCGGGACGCGGCTCCAGAAAATCTTCGAAGTCGGCGGCGGAGAACACGAGCATTTCGCCCGCGCCGTTCATCTTCAGGAAATCGTCGCCGTCGCCGGGCTTTGTGAGCTTGACCCACTTCGCGAAGTCTTCGATTTCCTTCTTCGCGTTCTGCGTAAACAGGTTGTAGGCGATACGCACTGTCAGTTCGTTGCGCTTTGCGAGCTCCATGATGACCGCGTAGTCGTCGGGATACGCCTGATAGCCGCCGCCCGCATCGATAGCGCTCGTCACGCCGAGCCGGTTCAGTTCGCGCATGAACTGGCGTGACGAATTCAACTGGTCGTCGAACGGCAGCTTCGGTCCTTTTGCGAGCGTCGCGTACAGCAGGCCCGCATTCGGACGCGCGATCAGCATGCCCGTCGGATTTCCACGCCGATCGCGCTGAATCTCGCCGCCCGGCGGATTCGGCGTTTCGCGGTCATAGCCGACAGCGCGCAGCGCCGCGGCGTTGAGCAGTGCGCTGTCGTAGAGGTGCAGGATAAAGACAGGCGTATCCGGCGCGATCGCGTTGATCTCTTCAAGCGTCGGCCCTCGCTTCTCCGCGAACTGGAATTCGTTCCATCCGCCGACGACGCGCACCCATTGCGGCGCAGGCGTGCGCGCGACCTGCGCACGCAGCATCTCGAGTGCATCGCGCAGCGACGGCACGCCATCCCAGCGCAGTTCGAGATTGAAATTCAAACCGCCGCGAATGACGTGAAGATGCGAATCGTTGAGGCCCGGAACGACGGTGCGCCCCCTCAAATCGATGCGACGGGTGGACTCGTTCGCCCATTGCATCATGTCGTGATCGTTGCCGCTCGCGACGATCACGCCTTTCGCGACAGCGAGCGCAGTCACGAACGAACGCTTGTCGTTCTGCGTCGCGATCTTGCCGCTATAGATCACTATGTCCGCAATGCGGGTGGGCCGAATAGACGCGGTCATCGTCGCTCTCCCTGGTCGTGGTCAGGCGCATCTCACGCGCGACGACAGCGGCGTCGCGCGTGAAAGCATGGTGTGGGAATGCTTGGGGCGATCAGCCCCGATCAGCCCGCCTCGCTCGCGTGTTCGCCGAGAATCTGCTTCGCATAGCGCACGCCAATGCCATACGAGGTGTGCGCCTTGAAGATATCCATGGCGCCGTCGTACGTTTCGCCGCGCGCCCAGTCGCGTTGCAGTTCGCACATGAACTGCACCGACGTCATCGGCACGGCGCCTGCCTGGACGACGCGCTGCACGGCACGCTCATGGGCTTCTTCGGTGATGTCACCGCAGGCATCCGTCGGCACGTAGATCTCGAAGCCTTCGGCCAGCATCTGCACGGTCGGGAAAGCGACGCACACTTCCGTCCACAGACCGGCGATCACGATCTTCTTGCGGCCCGTGGCCTTGATCGCATCGCGAAAGCCCTTGTCTTCCCACGAGTTCATCGACGTGCGATCGATCGGTTTCGTCTCCGGAAACACCGACTGAACTTCCGGCAGCAGATGGCCGCTAAAAGAATCGGCGGCGACCGTCGTCAGAACGGTCGGCACCTTGAAGAGCTTCGCGCTCTTCGCGAGAATCTGGACGTTGTGCAGGATGGTCGAGCGCTCGTGCGAGTGCGTGCCGAAGAACATCTGCGGCTGGTGGTCGATAAGCGCGAGTGCGCATGTGTCGGGCGTCAACAGTTCATAGGCCATGAATAGCTCCATTTTGCGAGAATGCGAGGGACCCGCACGGTTTCATGAAGGCAACTGTGCCAGCGTCCGGTTAGTGGATGAGTTCAGTCGACGTTGCATCGGTGAGGCAAGCGTCCACGGAAACAACATATAACGTTGCGCTCGATCGAGACATTGCATGTTTATGTAATCGGAGGCACGTCCAGGTGCCTGGCCTCGTTGTTGAACAAGTGTCGAGCGCCGATAGCCTCGCTGGGCTGATTCCAGATTCATGTAATAGCCGTCCTTTGCCCCGACAACTATTATCAATAACATGGCACAACGAAACGTTCAGTTCAGTCACTACGGCTTGGTGATTGCACTGCGGACCTCGACGTGACCGCGGGCTAGCGAAACGCAACCGTCCGAATTCATCCATGCACTGGCTTTGATCTGCACGGACTGATCACAGGAGTATGCCGAGATGAAACTCGACGCGACTACTTTCCGGCAACTGCGTCGTCTTGCTCCAGTACTGGACGACGTACTCAACGCGGGCGAGGTTGAGTATCCACATCAGGCCGTGAATCTGGCTGCACTGGCAGCCTTGTGTTCGCAGCTATTCCAGACATACGAGCTCCGCAGGCCAGTCGGGATGGAGCAGGCACGCGTCGACGCGAAATAGGTTGGCCGTCGAATGCAATCCGCAGTCGGTGGAAAACACCGACGACAGCGCAAACGACGGGTAATCGGGTGACGCTATCGAACCGGCCGGCCTTGTGCAATTTGCGCGTAACAGTTCGCCGTGAAAGTAAGGCCCCTCGGGCTTTTTTGAACTGCCACAGGAAAACAGACATGGGCAAAAGGAAAGTAATCCGCGTCTACAGCGACCCTGCAGGCGGTTGGGGCGCGCTCAAGGCAACAGGCGAAGCGCTCGCGCTTCAAGGCATCGCGGTTTCCGGCGCGACGACACTATTGCATATGAATCAGCCGGAAGGCTTCGACTGTCCTGGCTGCGCGTGGCCCGACCCGAAGCACACGTCGTCGTTCGAGTTCTGCGAGAACGGCGCAAAGGCAGTCGCGTGGGAAGCGACGGCGAACCGCTGTACGCCGGAGTTCTTCGCCGCGCATAGCGTGTCCGAACTCACCGCATGGGATGACTACGACCTCGAAATGGTCGGACGCCTCACGCATCCGATGGTCTATGACCGCGCATCAGATCGCTATCTGCCCATCAGCTGGGAAGATGCATTCGCGCTCGTGGGCCGCCACCTGAATGCGCTAGATCATCCCGATCAGGCCGATTTCTACACGTCGGGCCGCGCGTCGAACGAAGCCGCGTTCCTCTATCAACTTTTTGTCCGTGAATTCGGCAGCAACAATTTCCCCGACTGCTCGAACATGTGCCACGAAGCAACGAGCGTCGGCCTGCCGCAATCGATCGGCGTCGGCAAAGGCACGGTCCTGCTCGAAGACTTCGAGCACGCCGACGCGATCTTCATCTTCGGACAAAACCCCGGCACCAACAGTCCACGGATGATGAGCG
The DNA here is from genome assembly GCF_050436565.1 of Paraburkholderia sp. GAS42. Taxonomy (NCBI): domain Bacteria; kingdom Pseudomonadati; phylum Pseudomonadota; class Betaproteobacteria; order Burkholderiales; family Burkholderiaceae; genus Paraburkholderia; species Paraburkholderia sp. GAS42. The sequence goes on from NZ_JBNDML010000009.1 coordinate 120,449, forward strand.
ACCTTCATTCGGCCTCGCGGCGCGGCGCGAAGATCGTGTCGCTCAATCCGTTTCGCGAACGCGCGCTGGAACGGTTCGCTTCGCCGCAGAATCCGATCGAAATGGCGACGCTTGGTTATACCCCCATCAGCACCTTCCTGTACCAGGTACGTGTCGGCGGCGACGTCGCGGTGCTCAAGGGAATGATGAAGGCCATCGTCGAAGCCGACGACGCCGCGCTTGCCGCCGACGTGCCACGCATCCTCGACATTGAATTCATTCAGGGCCACACGCAGGGCGTCGAAGCGCTGCTGGACGACCTGCGCGCGACATCGTGGGACGCCATCGAGCGGCACTCGGGTCTCCCGCGCGCCGACATCGAGAACGCGGCACAGATCTACATGCAGGCGAAGAACGCGATCCTCGTCTACGGAATGGGCATTACGCAGCATCATCGCGGCACGGAGAACGTGCAGCAGATCGCGAACCTGGCGCTGCTGCGCGGCAACGTTGGGCGACTGGGCGCCGGCATTTGCCCCGTGCGCGGACATTCGAACGTGCAGGGCAACCGCACGGTCGGCATCACGGAAAAACCGTCGGCGCAGCTGATCGAAGGGATCGAGCGCGCCTTCGGGTTCCGCGCGCCGGAAGGCCACGGCCACGATGTGATTGCAACGATCGACTCGATGATGCGTGGCGACGCAAAGGTTTTCATCGCGCTGGGCGGCAATTTCGCAGCGGCGATTCCCGACTGGTTCCGTGTGCAGGCGGCGATCCGCAAGCTCGACCTGACAGTGCACATTGCGACGAAACTCAACCGCAGCCATCTCGTGCACGGCAAGGATGCGCTGATCCTGCCATGCCTCGGCCGCACGGAGATCGACATTCAGGCGGAGGGTCCGCAATCGATCACCGTCGAAGATTCGATGTCGATGGTGCACGCGTCCGCAGGCCGCAACGAACCCGCTTCGCCGCATCTGCTCAGCGAACCGGCCATCGTCGCGGGCATCGCGCGCGCGACGCTCGGCAAAAAATCCCGCGTGCCCTGGGAACACATGGTCGCGAACTACGACCGTATCCGCGATGCGATCGAAATCGTGTTCCCCATCTTCCAGGCGTTCAACGAGCGCATCCGCGTGCCGGGCGGCTTTCATCTCGCATCGACGGCGCGCGAACGCGTGTGGGCCACGCCGACGGGCCGTGCCAATTTCCTCCTCTTCAAGGGGCTCGACGAGAACCCCTGGCACAACGACCCCGAAGCGCTCTGCCTCACGACGATGCGCAGCCACGATCAGTACAACACCACGCTCTATTCGCACTCGGACCGCTATCGCGGCGTGTTCGGACAACGCGACGTCGTGTTCATGAACCAGCGCGAACTGGAAAAGCGCGGACTGCATCCGGGCGAGCGCGTCGATATCGTCGCGCTTTCGACGGATGGCATCGAGCGCATCATCCGCAGCTTCAAGGTGGTCGAGTATTCGCTGCCCGACGGCTGTTGCGGCGCGTACTACCCCGAAGCGAATCCTCTCGTGCCGCTCTACGCGTTCGACCCGAATAGCCGCACGCCGTCATACAAATCTTTGCCGGTGAAAGTGGTGCGTGCCGCCGCCGTGGGCCCGGATTCCGCGACGCGTGCAGTCGCCCTGCAACGCGAGGAGCCCCACCATGCCTGATCATGTTCTCGACCTGTCGCGCGCGCAGTTCGCGATGACGGCAGTCTTTCACATCCTCTGGCCGATCCTGACGATCAGCCTCTCCGCGTTCCTCCTGCTGATCGAAGCGCTGTGGATCAAGACAGGCGACGTGATGTACTACCGGCACGCGCGTTTCTGGAGCAAGCTGCTGGCGCTGAACTTCGCGGTCGGCGTGGTCAGCGGCATTCCGATGGAGTTTCAGTTCGGCACCAACTGGGCGGGCTTCTCGCAGTACAGCGGCCAGTTCATCGGCAATATTCTCGGCTTCGAAGGCGCGATGGCCTTCATGCTCGAAGCGGGGTTCGTCGGTGTCATGCTGCTCGGCTGGGGACGCGTGCCGCGCGGCGTCCATCTGTTTGCGACGGCGATGGTCGCGCTCGGTTCGAGCATCTCGGCTTTCTGGATCATGGTCGCCAATTCGTGGATGCAGACGCCGGCGGGCTATGCCGTCGTCAACGGCAAGATCGAGGTGACCGACTATGTCGCCGCGATCTTCAACCCCGACATGGTGTGGGGCGTGTCGCACATGTGGGTCGCGGCAATCGAAACAGGCATGTTCGTGATCGCAGGCATCTCGGCATGGAGCCTCTTTCGCAAGCGCCAGCCCGAGTTCTTCGCGCGTTCATTCAAGATCGCGCTCACCTTGCTCGTCTTTGTTGCGCCGCTACAGATCTGGCTCGGCGATTCGAGCGGCGTGAGCGTGTTCGAATCGCAGCCCGCGAAGGGCGCGGCAATCGAAGGCCACTGGCACACCAACCCGCCGGGCACGGGCGCATCGTGGTCGCTGCTCGCATGGCCAGATCAGAAGGCGCAGCGCAACGACTGGTCGCTGGAAATCCCCGGCATGCTGAGCGTCCTCGGCACGCACTCGCTGCACGGTCACGTAAAGGGTCTCACCGACTTCAAGCCCGAAGACCAGCCGCCGATGATTCCGCTCCTCTACTACGCCTTCCGCGTGATGGCGGGGATCGGCTTCGCTTTCATGTTGCTCGCGTTCTGGACGGCGTACGCGTTGCGCAAGACGCGCGGCAGCCTATATGCGCTGCTTGCGCAACGCAAGCTGTTGCTTGCCTGGGTGCTGTGCATACCGCTGCCTTATGTCGCCGTCGAGGCGGGATGGATCGTCCGCGAAGTGGGACGTCAGCCGTGGGTGGTCTATGGGCTGCTGCGCACGAATCAGGCGGTATCGAGCGTGGCCGCGACGTCAGTCTCGCTCAGCATGGCGATGTTCTTCGCGTTCTATGTCGTGCTGCTCGTCACGTTCTTCGTCCTCGCGCGCCGCTGGCTGCGCAAAGGCCCCGATCTGACCAGTGTGCCGCCCGCCAACGTCACCGCACGCGGCGCTTCCGCCACGACCACCCCGCCCCCCACTTCCGGCTATTGATGCCGCTTACCCAGCTCACGAGGTTGCCTCATGGATAGCTCTGCCCATTCGCTGCTGGCCTATATCTGGTTTGGCCTGCTCGGCCTGATGCTGGTGTTCTACGTTGTCGCAGACGGCTTCGATCTCGGCATCGGCATTCTCAGTCTGCTGCGCTCGCGGCGCACGGATCGCGACGTCATGGTCCAGTCAATCGGGCATGTATGGGACGCCAACGAAACATGGCTGGTCGTGCTTGGCGGCGGGCTGTTTGGTGCATTTCCCATCGCGTACGCACAGCTGATGCAGGACCTCTATCTGCCCATCATGGCGCTGATCGCCGGGCTCATCATGCGCGGAGCCACGATCGAATTCCGTCATAGCGTCGAGCACGGTCCGCTGTGGGACAAGGTGTTCGGCTTTGGCAGCCTGATCGCGGCGCTCGCGCAGGGCGTCGTGCTCGGCAAGGTCATCACGGGTTTCGTGCCGGGCGAGTTGAACAGGGCGTTCATCGTCGTGGCAGCGATCGGCGTCGTCGCGGGCTATGCGTTGCTGGGCGCGACGTATCTGGTGGCAAAAACTGTCGGCATGATTGAGCAATGGGCGCGGCGCATAGCGTTGCTGAGCGCGGTCCTGACGGTTGTCGCCGCAGTGCTGCTGACGGCTGCGACCCGGTTCTTCGGTGGCGTCGGCCTCGAACGCTGGTCGCAGCCGGGCGTCATGCATGTGCTGATCGCGCTCGGCCTCGCAGCAGCGCTTGCGTTCGCCTTCATCATGACATCGCTCTATCTTGGCGCGGCGCGCGGTCCGTTCCGCGGCGCGGTGGCCCTCTTCATCGTGTCGTTCGTCGGTCTAGCGGTGAGCCTGTTCCCGGACTTCGTGCCCGGCAAGCTGGGCATCATCGAGGCCGCTTCCGATTCTCGGACACTCGCGTTCATGCTCGCCGGTATCGGGCTGATCTTTCCCGTGATGATCGGCTATAACCTGTACCAGTACTACATCTTTCGCGGCAAGGTGGTTGGCGAAGCACATGCGGGCGATTGATCTGCGCCATCCCTTATTAGACAACTTTATCGGCTGCGGTAGTGACAGTCCAACCACGCGATACGGCGAAGCATTCCTGGAGTACGGCACGATTGCACGCCGCGTTCATATGATGTCTGGACAACGCGAAGTACTGCCGGATCGTGCCGAACCATGAGAGAAATGCCTGCGTGCCTCACCGGCCCGCTGATATACCCTGTCACGCCTGGCGCGAGCAGTTGAAAGGCTGGCTACTGGAAGACCTCGCGACGTCAGCCTGGATATGGTCACGCCTCGCCCTTTGATCAAGCGTCCGGAGAAACAACATATACCGTTGTGCCCGGCCGAGACATTGCATGTTTATGTAATCCGGGGCACGTCCAGGTGCCTGATCTCTGCTCAACAAGCGCCGAGCGCCAATAGCCCCGCTGGGCCGATTCCAGATTCATGTAATAGCCGTCCTTCGCCCCGCCAACTATCCTCAAGAACATTCAGGTTTTCATCGTCCCATCTCAAAGGACGACGCGCTCACGCGGGATGTGTCTCTTTTGTCTCTCAGGGAAGCATCCGGCTTGTAGTAATTTTCTAATCTATGGAGATATGAAATGGCAACGATAGCTGCCGACTACATGGTTGGTGCACTGGTAAATGCGGGAGTGAAGCGTGTGTTCGGTGTGGCGGGGGATTCGCTTAATGGATTCACGGATTCTCTGCGCCGGGATGGTTCGATTGAATGGGTTCACATGCGGCACGAGGAAAGCGCGGCTTTCGCCGCTGGCGCCGAGGCTCATCTCACGGGGCAACTCGCAGTCTGCTGTGGGAGCTGCGGTCCGGGGAATCTGCACCTGATCAACGGCTTGTTCGACTGCCATCGCAGCGGTGTTCCTGTTCTCGCGATCGCCGCGCATATCCCAAGTACGGAAATCGGCACCGACTATTTTCAGGCTACGCACCCCGAAGTGCTGTTCAAGGAATGTAGTCACTACGTCGAACTCGTTCACAGTCCCGACCAGCTACCGCAAATTCTGGGCCGCGCCATCCGGACGGCAGTTGCGCGTAACGGCGTCGCTGTCGTCGTCGTACCTGGAAATGTGGCACTCGGGTCTCTCGCAAAACCTGTGCCGAACTGGAGCGCGCCTGCCGCTCCTGTGATTCGCCCATCGAACGACGACGTCGCGGAACTCGCACGTCTCTTGAACCGGTCGTCGCGAGTGACGTTGCTTTGTGGGGCGGGTTGCAAGGATTCCCACGCGGAAGTCGTAGAACTCGCCCGCAAGCTGCAAGCGCCAATCGTGCACTCGCTGCGAGGAAAGGAGTACATCGAATACGATAACCCGTTCGATGTGGGAATGACGGGCCTCATCGGTTTCGCCTCCGGTTATGCCGCGATGAAGAGTTGCGACATGCTCCTGATGTTGGGTACCGACTTCCCTTATCGACAGTTCTACCCTGAGGGGGTGACCATCGCGCAAGTCGATACAAGGGCGGAAGCGCTCGGCAATCGATGCCCGATAGAGCTCGGCGTATTGGGAACAGTCAAGGATACGCTCAATGAACTTCTTCCAATGATTCAGGAGAAAGCGGACAGCAGCTTCCTGAATCACGCGCTCGACGACTATCGCAAGGCTCGCAAGAGTCTGGATGCGCTGGCGGAGCCGGAAGCGGGCAGCAGCATCATCCATCCGCAGTACGTAACCCGGCTCGTCAGCGAACTCGCAGACGAGGATGCCATCTTCTCCTGCGACGTCGGCACCCCCGTCGCATGGGCAGCCAGATATCTGAAGATGAACGGCAAACGACGACTGGTTGGTTCGTTCAATCACGGCTCGATGGCCAACTCGCTGTTGCACTCGATTGGCGCGCAGGCGACTTTCAGGGACCGACAGGTGATCTCGATGTCAGGTGACGGCGGCTTCAGCATGATGATGGGTGAATTTCTCACGCTGATTCAGACAGGTTTGCCGGTCAAAGTCGTCGTGCTTAACAATGGAACGCTGGGTTTCGTGGAAATGGAGATGAAGGCCAGTGGGTTCATTGATACGGGATGTGACCTGAAAAATCCGAACTTCGCCGCAATGGCCAATGCGATCGGAATCAAAGGCGTGCGCGTCGAGCACCCTGCGGAGCTGGAAGGAGCCCTACGCGAAGCATTCGCCCATCCGGGTCCGGCTCTCGTCGACGTAGTGAGTGCACGCCAGGAGCTCGTGATGCCTCCTGCGACCACCGCTGACCAGACTTATCACTTTGGGCTGTTTATGCTTCGTGCCGTCATGGACGGTCGAGGCCAGCAGCTCATCGATCTCGCGAAGGTCAATCTGTTCCGGTAGTGCAGTCCGTAAGTGTGCAGGGACCGTTATCCAAACCCCTCACTTGTTACGTCACCCGTCCCGAAGATCGGCAACTCAAAGGGAATCGAACCATGTCCAGCAAGGTCGTAAGCACGGTAAATATTCCATCAGACCGCGAGCCCATACACATGGGTTTCGTCATCGCCTGGCTTTTCTGTGCCGCGTTCTACTTCATGCAGTACATGCTGCGTTCCGCGCCGGGCGTGATGATTCCCGAGTTGAGTGCGGCGTTCGCCCTCGATACGCTGGGCGTGGGCGCGCTCGTTGGCCTGTACTACTACACCTATGCGCTGTTCTCGATCGTTTGCGGTGCGTTGCTCGATCGGCTCGGCGGCAAGGCCGTCATTCCGGCCGGCATCGTTCTCGTTGCCGTCGGGGCGGCACTGTTCGGCCTGGGCAGCGTGGAGGCCGCGCAGATCGGCCGCCTGCTGCAAGGTGCGGGTTCGGCGTGTGGGTTCATCGGCGCGGTGTATCTCGCCACGCACGGCTTTCCCCCGCGTTCTCTCGCGACGGCGGTCGGTTTCACTCAATGCTTCGGCATGCTGGGCGGCTCCGCGGGTCAGTTCGCCGTTGCGCCGCTCATTCACGGCCTCATCACGTGGCAGCAGTTCTGGTGGTTGTCCGGCCTCGTCATCTTTTTGATCGCCGTGCTGGTGCTCATCGCGACGCCGGCAGCCCATGACGACAGCCCAGCCAGCCAGGGCTCGTGGATGAAGATGTTCGCGCCGTACAAGGAAGTGCTGTCCAATCCGCAGTCGTACCTTTGCGGTTTCTGCGCCGGCCTGCTGTTCTTGCCGACTACGGTAGGCGACATGATCTGGGGCATTCCGTTCCTGCGCAACGGTCTCGACGTCAGCTATGCGGAGGCCGTCAATCGCGCGAGCATGGTGCCGCTCGGCTGGGTGATCGGCTGCCCACTGTTAGGCTACCTGTCTGACCGTCTGGGCCGCCGCAAGCCGGTGTTGATCGCCGGCGCACTGCTCATGCTTGCGTCGGGCGCGGGCATTTTCTATCTGCCGGCCGGCGTGGCGCCGCCTTACGTGCTCGGCCTGCTGCTTGGCATCGGCTCCGGCGCGGCAATGCTGCCTTACACAGTGATCAAGGAAGTCAATCCGGACAACGTGAAGGGCAGCGCCACCGGCGGGATCAATTTCATGGTGTTCGCGTTCAGCGCGTTGCTCGCGCCCGCGTACGGCAAGCTGCTCACCCACTTCGCGAACGGCGGCGCAATGAGCCTGCTGGTGTTCCGCGCAGCCGGCTCGTGGCTGCTCGGTGGCATCGTGCTCGCGATGGTGCTTGCGATGTTCATGCGCGAGACCGGACCGCGCGGACGCGCTAACGCGTGAGGCTGTACATTCAGGCCAGCAGGTTCGCAAGAGATTTCAAAACCTGTCGCGCACGTCGTGCATCCGTTTGCCGACGGCGTGCCGGCTCGCACCGTCTTCGCGACGCCGTTGCCGATCGATGCCATCGGCGCTGTCAGTAACGATGAAAACGCGCGGCTTGCCGGCTGATATGCCAGAATCTGCGACATGAACTGGATCACAGCGCTTCCGATGTACAACGTGACGCCCGCCCTGGCCGCTGACTGGCGCGCGTTTCTCGCCGACGTCCTGCGTAAAGCGGCACCGCAGGCACTTATCGTCGATCCCGATAATTCGCTGCACGCATTCTGGCGTCGCCCCGATCTCCTGATTTCGCAAACATGTGGTTATCCGCTGATGCATGGCCTGCGCGACCATGTGCAGTTGATTGCCACACCGCATTTCGATGCGCCGGGTTGCGTCGGTGCGGACTATTCGAGCGTGATCGTGACGCGCGCAGAGGGGCCCGTTCACTCGCTTGAAGCATCGCGCGGCCTGCGCGTCGCATTCAATCAGGATGATTCGAACAGCGGGATGAATGCGCTGCGGCACGCGATCGCGCCACTTTCACGCGACGGCTCGTTCTTTGCGGACGTGGTTCAGACCGGCTCGCATATCGGCTCACTCACGGCACTCGCAGAAAATCGGGCTGATGTTGCCGCGATCGATTGCGTGACAATGGCATTCGTACGGGATACGCTGCCGCAGCTCGCGCAAGCGGTGCGGGATATTGGCTGGACACAGGCGTCGCCGGGACTGCCGCTGATTGCCAGCGGGCATGTGCCAGTGCCCGTGGTGGAGGCGCTTCGCAGCGCACTGGATCATGCCGGGCGTAGCGATCCCATCCGTGCAAAACGCCTGCGTTTAAAGGGCTTTTCGACGCTGTCGCTGGCGGACTACGCCCGCATCGAACAACTGGAGAGCGAGGCGCTGTCCTTCGGTTATCCACACCTCGCCTGAAGCGCGTGCGAGGTCAGCCCACTTCCATCACCAGCAACTGGGCGCCATCGGCGACCTGATCGCCGACCGCGTACAACACTTCGGCGACCTTTCCAGCTGCGGGCGCGCCGATCGTGTGCTCCATCTTCATTGCTTCCATCACGATGAGCGGCGCCCCCTTTTCCACTACCGCTCCCGGTTCGACCAGCACCGCGATCACCTTGCCCGGCATCGGCGCGGTGAGTCTGCCTTCGCCGTGCTCGGCGTCCGCCGCATGCGCAAGCAGGTTCTGCCATTCGAACGCAACCGCCGACCCGCGGCAGAAAACGTGAAACGTATCGTCATCGATAAATACGCGGCCTGTGACGCGCGAATCGCCGATGGTCGCACCGAACTCATGCGCGTCTTCGCCGCTCCACCACGTGAAGCTGTCGCGACGGCCCGCGTAGTCGAGCGTTTGCGTTGCGCCGTCGCGCTCGAATGTGACGGCAATCGCCGTTTCGCTATCGATCTCGCGCCATGAAAGCGCCTGCGTATAGCCGCCATTCAGTCGCCAGTGCGATAGCGCGTCCCATGGCGAAGCACCATGCGCCGTACCGCCTTCGCGCGTCAGCAACGCGGCGCACGCAAGCGCGAGCGCTTCCCTGGAGGGCTTTTGCATCGGCGCAAAGAGCGCATCATGATGGCGCTCGATCAGGCCCGTATCGAGATCCGCCGACGAAAACGGTTCGCTGGTCACGATCCGCTGCAGGAATTCCACGTTCGTGTGCGGCCCGACGACTTCGCATTCGCGCAGCGCACGATTCATCCTTGCGAGCGCTTCGTCGCGTGTCGCGCCGTGCACAATCAGCTTCGCGATCATCGGATCGTAGAACGGCGTGATCGTGTCGCCCTCGCGCACCCCACTATCGATCCGCACCGGCGCGCGCACACCCGCATCACCCAGTGTAAATTCGACGCCTTCCGGCATGCGCAGATGCTTGAGCGTGCCCGTCGACGGCAGAAAGCCCCGTGCTGGATTTTCAGCGTAAATACGCGCTTCGATCGCGTGACCGTCGACGCGTAGTTCGTCCTGCGTCAGCGGCAACGGTTCATCGGCGGCAACACGCAACTGCCACTCGACGAGATCGAGACCCGTCACCATCTCCGTCACCGGATGCTCGACCTGCAGACGCGTATTCATTTCCATGAAGTAGAACGCGTCCCCGGTCATGATGAATTCGACGGTGCCCGCGCCCACGTACTCCACCGCGCGTGCCGCTGCAACAGCCGCTTCGCCCATCGCGATACGCAACGATGTATCAAGGCCAGGCGCGGGCGCTTCTTCCAGCACCTTCTGATGCCGACGCTGCACCGAGCAGTCGCGATCGAACAGCCACACCGCGCCGCCATGACGGTCCGCGAACACCTGCACTTCGACGTGACGCGGCCGCGTCAGATACTTTTCGATCAGCACGCGATCGTTGCCAAAGCTGCTTGCCGCTTCGCGCTTGCATGAAGCGAGCGCAGCCGCGAAATGTTCGCTACGCTCGACCACGCGCATGCCCTTTCCGCCGCCCCCCGCGCTCGCTTTCAGCAGCACGGGATAGCCGATTGCGTCCGCTTCACGATGGAGCAACGTCGCGTCCTGATCGTCGCCGTGGTAGCCGGGCACGAGCGGCACTGCAGCCGAATGCATCAACGCCTTGGCTGCCGCCTTCGAGCCCATCGCGGCAATCGCGCTGACCGGCGGGCCGATAAAGACAATGCCCGCCTTTTCGCACGCATGCGCGAAATCCTCGTTTTCCGACAGGAAGCCGTAGCCCGGATGCACGGCCTGCGCACCGGTGGCACGCGCGGCCTCGATGATGCGTTCGATGCGCAGATAGCTCTCCGCCACCGTCGATCCGCCGATATGGACCGCCTCATCGCACGCGGCGACGTGCTTCGCACGCGCGTCCGCGTCCGAATACACGGCGACGCTCGCAATGCCAAGGCGCTTGCACGTGGCCGCGACGCGGCACGCAATCTCGCCCCGGTTCGCAATCAGGATCTTGTTGAACATGAGGTGTCTCGCTCTCAGGCTGTTCTTTCTGCTGGGTGTCGTTGGATGCGCGCCGCGTTACTTGCGGCGCATCAGGTACGCCATGCGGGCGCGCGTTTTTCAAGGAACGACGCGACGCCTTCGCGACCTTCCACGCTCGCGCGCACGCGCGCGATTCGCGCTGCGGTGTCCTCGATCAGCGCGGCGTCGAGCGTGCGGCCTGCTACGTCCTGCACGAGCTGTTTGCATTCGCGCACAGCATGTGGACTGTTTTCAGACAACGTTTCGGCAAGTTGCTGTACGGTGGCATCGAGTTGATCAGCGTTGATCATTTCGCTGACGAGACCCAGTCGCAAAGCAGTCGCGCAATCGAACTGCTCGGCCGTGGTGAAATAGCGGCGCGAGGCCTGCTCGCCGAGCGCGCGAATTACGTACGGCGCGATCGTCGCGGGAATCAGGCCCAGACGTGCTTCGGACAGACAGAAGCGCGCGGTATCGACGGATATCACGATATCGCAGGCGGAAACCAGCCCCATGCCACCCGCGTACACATCGCCATTCACGCGCGCGATCACAGGCTTGTTGCAGCGGTAGATCGCGCTCAGCATGTTCGCAAGACGCATCGCGTCGGCGCGGTTTTCCTCGTCGGAGAAACCGGCCATTTTCTTCATCCAGTTCAGGTCCGCGCCCGCGCAGAACGCCTTGCCGTTCGCGGCCAGCACGACGACACGCACATCGTCGCGTTCGTTCAGCGATTCGAACGCGGCCGTCAGTTCAGCGATCATTGCCTCGTTGAATGCGTTGCGTACGTCGGGTCGATTCAGCGTCACGGTCGCTATCTGACCGGCAAACGCGACGTCCACGTTTTCGTATTGCATGATGCTGGACTCCTTCGCGTGCGTCACATTCTGAACACGCCGAACCGCGTGTCTTCGATCGGCGCATTCATCGACGCCGACAAACCCAGACCCAATACGTCGCGCGTCTGCGCCGGATCGATCACGCCGTCATCCCAGAGGCGCGCGCTCGCGTAATACGGATGCCCCTGATGCTCGTACTGATCGCGGATCGGCTGCTTGAATGCTTCTTCCTGTTCCGCAGTCCACGTGCCGCCCTTGCCTTCGATGCCATCACGCTTGACAGTCGCCAGCACCGACGCAGCCTGCTCACCGCCCATCACCGAAATGCGCGCGTTCGGCCACATCCACAGGAAACGCGGCGAATACGCACGGCCACACATGCCGTAGTTACCGGCGCCAAACGACCCGCCGATGATCACCGTGAACTTCGGCACCTTCGCGGTCGCGACGGCTGTCACCATCTTCGCGCCGTTGCGTGCAATGCCTTCGTTCTCGTACTTGCGGCCCACCATGAAGCCGGTGATGTTCTGCAGGAACACGAGCGGAATCTTGCGCTGACAGCACAGTTCGATAAAGTGCGCGCCCTTGAGGGCGGATTCGGAAAAGAGAATGCCGTTGTTCGCGATGATACCGACCGGGTGACCCCAGATATGAGCGAAACCGCAGACGAGCGTCGTGCCATAACGGGCCTTGAATTCATCGAACGCGGAATCGTCGACGACACGCGCGATCACCTCGCGGATATCAAACGGCTTGCGCGTATCGACGGGAATCACGCCATATATGCTCTTGACGTCATGGCGCGGCGGCTTCGGTTCGCGCAGCGCGAGTGGCGCCTGCTTCGTGCGATTCAGATTACCAACGATGCTGCGCGCAATTGCGAGCGCATGCGCGTCGTTCTGCGCGAGATGATCAACGACGCCTGACAGACGCGTATGCACGTCGCCACCGCCGAGATCTTCAGCGCTCACCACTTCACCCGTCGCGGCTTTCACAAGCGGCGGGCCGCCGAGAAAAATGGTGCCCTGGTTCTTGACGATGATCGACTCGTCGCTCATCGCGGGCACGTATGCGCCGCCGGCGGTACACGAGCCCATCACAACCGCGATCTGCGGAATACCTTCAGCCGACAGGTTCGCCTGGTTGTAGAAAATGCGACCGAAGTGATCACGATCGGGAAACACGTCGTCCTGATTCGGCAGATTCGCGCCGCCCGAATCGACGAGATACACACACGGCAAGCGGTTTTCCGCAGCGATTTCCTGCGCACGCACGTGCTTCTTCACCGTTATCGGGTAGTAAGTGCCACCCTTGACGGTCGCATCATTGCAAACGATCACGCATTCCTGACCCGCAATGCGCCCAATGCCCGTGATGACGCCCGCGCCCGGCGCGTCGTTGCCGTACATACCGAATGCCGCGAGTTGCGACAGTTCGAGAAACGGCGTGCCTGGGTCGAGCAGTTGCGCGATGCGGTCGCGCGGGAGCAGCTTGCCGCGCGACACGTGCTTGTCACGCGCCGCTTCTCCACCGCCCAGCGACAGTTTTTCGATCTTCGTTTTCAGATCGGCAACCAGCGCTTCGAGCGCGGCCGCGTTTGCGCGGAAATCATCCGAGCGTGGATTCAGCTTTGTTTCAATGATCGGCATCGCGTGGCTCTCCGTTTCGCCGGGTAGTCCAACTTACATCGTCTCCGCGAACAGTTCGCGGCCGATCAACATGCGACGGATTTCGCTCGTGCCTGCGCCGATCTCATACAGCTTGGCGTCGCGCCACAGACGCCCCACCGGGTACTCGTTGATGTAGCCATTGCCGCCCAGAATCTGGATCGCTTCACCCGCCATCCACGTCGCCTTTTCGGCCGTGTAAAGAATCACGCCCGCGCAATCCTTGCGCACCTGGCGCACATGCTCCCCTCCGATGGTGTCGAGCTGACGGCCGACCGCGTACAGATACGCGCGACACGCCTGCAACGTGGTGTACATATCCGCGACCTTGCCCTGAATCAGCTGGAATTCGCCGATCGACTGGCCGAACTGCTTGCGGTCGTGGATATACGGCACGACCGAATCCATGACGGCGACCATGATGCCCGTCGGGCCGCCAGCCAGCACCGCGCGCTCGTAATCGAGCCCGCTCATGAGCACTTTCACGCCGCCGTTCAGCTGGCCAAGAATGTTTTCTTCAGGCACTTCGACGTTTTCGAACACGAGTTCTCCGGTGTGCGAACCGCGCATGCCGAGCTTGTCGAGCTTCTGTGCGACTGAAAAGCCCTTCATGCCTTTCTCGACGATGAACGCGGTGATGCCGCGCGGGCCGGCTTCGATATCGGTCTTTGTGTAGACGACGAGCGTGTCGCAGTCCGGCCCGTTCGTGATCCACATCTTGGTGCCGTTCAGCACATAACGGTCGCCTTTCTTTTCGGCGCGCAGCTTCATGCTAACCACGTCCGAGCCGGCATTAGGTTCGCTCATCGCGAGCGCGCCGATGTGTTCGCCCGACACCAGCTTAGGCAGATATTTCTGCTTCTGCGCTTCGGTGCCGTTGCGGTGGATCTGGTTCACGCACAGGTTGGAGTGCGCGCCATATGACAGACCGACTGACGCCGACGCACGCGAGATCTCTTCCATCGCGACCATGTGCGCGGTGTAGCCCATGTTTGCGCCGCCGTACTCTTCGGAAACCGTCATGCCAAGCACGCCCAGGTCGCCGAATTTGCGCCACAGGTCCATCGGGAATTGATCGGTGCGGTCTATTTCCGCGGCACGAGGGGCGATTTCTTTGGCAGCAAACCCTGAAATGCTGTCCCGCAGCATCTCGATCTCTTCACCAAGCGGAAATTGCAAACCGGGCAGATTAGTCATTGATGTCTCCTGGAATTCTATGGCGGCCGTCCTGCTGGGCGGGCCGGCTTTCTGAGCGAGGCTCAGCGATCCTGTCAGGCCGCCCCCATCATGATCCATGAGGCTCAGCCGCTCAAGGCGAATTTCACGCCACATTTACGTATACGTCAACAGTTTTTTTGAGTATGGCTCAGTTATCTCCGATACGCCCTTCAAGGCTTCGTAGCCGTGCTAACATGGTTTTCATCGGGCGCATTGAGCGCACAAAACTGAACTGGACTCAAATCATGGCCGCCCTGAAGGCCGAACTGCCTCCGTCGCGCCGCCAGCCGGCCGGGCGCAAGTCGCAACAGCGTGTGAAGGAAATCCTTCAGACGGGGCGCGACGTCTTCTCTGAAAAAGGTTACGAGCGGGCGACGACGTCTGAAATCGCGCAGCGTCTCGGCATTTCCGAGGCTACTGTATTCAGCTATTTCCGCGGGAAGCGTGAACTGTGCGCACGCGTGATCGGCGACTGGTATGACGAGATCATCGATGCCATCGAATCCGGCCTGCCGCGCGACGGCACTGTTCGTCAGCAGTTTGCGTTCATCGTGCGGATGCATCTGCGGCTGATGCTCGTCAACGGCACGGGGCTGTGTTCGCTCGTGCTGTCGGAAGGCCGCGCACGTCAGCACGAACTCAGTGAAGCGCTAGTTGACCTGCAGCGTCGGTACACGGCGCCGCTGATGCGAGTGCTCGCGCAAGGGCAGGAAACGGGGCAGATCCGGCAGGATGTGCCGCTGAGGTTGCTGCGCTCGATGGTGTTCGGGCCAATGGAACATGTGCTTTGGGACGCCACGCTGGTCAATCGCCGGATCGATATCGACGCCACCGCTGATCGTCTGATCGACGTGTTGTGGTCGGCGCTGCAGCCGCCCGATGCTTCGCTTGGCGCGCTGCTGCAGTTTCGCCATGTCGTCGGCGAGGCGACGCGGCAGCTCGAAGCGGCAGAAGCGGCGCAGAAGGTGGGAAATGCGGGCAATGCGGCACCCACCGCCCGGCGTACGCGCAAGGCATCGGGCGCGGGCGCAGCCTGACGACGAAGTAGGCCCGTGCGCGCCTTTCACACAAAATGAGTATCCTGACCGAAGTCCTGACGCCGCCTGACGGCGGGTCGCAACGGAAGGAGCCCACTTTGACTGATCACCGCAACCCATCCGCAACACCGCAGCCTTCTACTGAAGTTGATCCTGACCTCATCGAGGTGGCGCGCGAAGTCTTCGAACTCGCGCGACGCGGCGACGCGGCCACGCTCGCCGTTGTCATTGAGAAAGGCGTGCCGCCGAATCTTCGCAATGAGAAAGGCGACAGCCTGCTGATGCTCGCGGCGTATCACGGCCACGTCGACGCGGTGCGCACGCTCGCGGAACGCGGCGCGGACCCGAATCTGCGTAACGACAACGGGCAGACACCGATTGCGGGCGCGGCGTTCAAAGGGTTCAAAGGCGTTGTCGAAACGTTGCTCGCTCATGGTGCGGATGTCGAAGGCGCCTCGCCCGATGGCCGCACGGCGCTCATGATCGCCGCGATGTTCAATCGCACGGAGATCGTCGATCTGCTGATCGCAAACGGTGCTAACCCCAACGCGCGCGATGCCGGCGGGTTTACGCCGCTGGATGCGGCGAACAAGATGGGCGCGCCTGATACGCCAGCGATTCTTGCGAAGGCTAAGTCCTGAAAGGGGATGTGGGCCAGGACAGATGACTTCGTCGTGATACGGGTGGCGCTTGCGTAAAGGCTTCGCCCTGGTTCTGCATCCTTCACGCTGACGCCGCCACGTCAGCCGAAGCGGTGAACTCCTCGCAGACGGCTTAACTGGCCACCCCATAAGAATCCACCAGCGAGAGACTAAAACGCGTGACCTCCGCTGGCGCTTCGCAACGCGCGGCGATATCTTTCGAATACGCCTTGAACGCTGGAAGCTCTGTGACCGCGGTGGAATCGTCCGCGCCAAGATTCACGAAGACATGCACGAATTCCAGATCCTTCCTGAACAATGCATAGGCAAGGTGTTCAGGCGCCGAAGCCCGGAGCGCGTCAAACACCGCGCGCGCTAGCGCCTCGTTTTCTGCCCCCTTTTCCGGTTTGACGACATAGCGCACCAGAGCGATACGTTGCATGGTCTTTCTCCTGTCATGATGGGCGGCACAGATATGCGCCGTCTATCAGACAGACGACCGTCACGTATCGAAGGATGCCCGGTCACGAAAAATTTTCTGTGAGGCGCATCCTTCCACTCACATCAAACGTCTATTCGATATTGACCGGTAGCGCCAAAGGGAGCCCGACGCCTTGGATCTGGACGGATTAACCCAACTGATGGAAGCGATGCGGCCGCGTCTGCACCGCTATTGCACTCGCATGATCGGATCGCCGTTCGAGGGCGAAGACATCGTTCAGGACGCGCTCGCCAGTGCGGTAGCGGCGTTTCCCGTCACGGGAGAAATCGAACGCCCGGAAAGCTGGCTCCTGCGCATCGCCCACAATGCCGCGCTGGACGCGCTGCGCCGCCGCAAACGGCACGGACTGGAGCCGCTTGATGATCTGCTTCCCGAACCGGTAGATCACAGCGCACACGCCGATGCGCGAGTGGTGGCGACGGCCAGCCTGGCGGCCTTTCTGCATCTATCCGTGATCGAGCGATCAAGTGTGGTGCTCGTCGATGTGCTCGGCTACTCGCTTACGGAAACCGCGCATATCCTTGGCGTTAGCGTGCCGGCGGTCAAGGCCGGCCTGCACCGGGGGCGGATCCGGCTTCGCGAACTCGTGGATGCCCCGGCCAACCCGCCGCCCCCGCTTGCTTCAGTGGACCGCGAGCGACTGCGTGCATACGCGGACCGTTTCAATGCCCGCGACTTTGACGCACTGCGCGATCTGCTTTCCGAAGAAGTACGCCTCGATCTCGTGAGCAGGACCCGCCTCAGGGGTCGCAAGGATGTCTCGGTCTATTTCACGCGCTACCAGCAGGTTCATGGCTGCCGGTTGATCCCTGGCTGGGCAGAGAACTATCCGGCCCTGCTGGCGTGCGATCCGGAAATCTCAGCCACGCCCGTCGCCTATATCATCCTGCTCGACTGGGCCGACGATCACATCGTTTCGATCCGCGATTTTCGACATGCTTCGTACGTCATGGCAAGTCTCACCACGCGCCTCGATTAACGCCTGCGCAAAATTAGCAGCCGAACCTTGAATTTCCACTTCGATGTGTGCATACTGCATATATGCACGACGCACATATCGAGGTGCTTTCATGACGCAGCGCACAGAGAATCTGCTGGGCGTACTTGCCCTTCTCGTCACTGACGAAATGAATGCTCAGGACGCTCATGAGGCGCTAGCCGGCCCCACGTCCCGCGCGATGCTCAATGCGATCGGCATGTATCCGGATTCGTCGATCGAGTTGCTGCGCGATGCCGTTGAGCTTTCGCACCCGGCTGCGGTGCGCGCGGTTGCCGGCCTTGTCGACGCGGGTCTCGTTGACAAGAAACCGGGGCCTGATAAACGGTCCGTCGCGCTTGCCCTCACGTCCACAGGTAAACGCGAGGCAAATCGCTTGCGGCTTGTGCGCGAACGCGTGCTGAAGCGTATTGTGGGCCGGCTTGAAGATAACGAGCGCCAGATCTTCGAAGACCTTCTCATCAAGATTCTCTGGCACGAAACCCGCGACGCGTCGCACGCCATGCAGTTGTGTCGCCTGTGCGACGACGGTCCTTGCCTCAAGGCAGGGTGCCCAGTCGAATGTCGCGACCTGGGCTTACCGATGCCTGCGCGGAGTCAATCGTGACCTTGCGTCAGACCACGCCATGGCGCGCCATCGCTGCGCTCAATGTCGTGTCGATGCTCTCGCAGATCGGCCAGTTCGGCATGGGCTTTATCGTGCTGCCGGTATGGCTCGTGCATCAAGGAATCGACGCGCCGCGCGCCGGGCTGTTCTCGGCCGCGCAATGGGCAGGCATTCTGGCCGGCCTGCTTGCGGCTCCTCCGCTCGTTGAGCGGTTTGGCCCGCGATCGACGGTACTCACCGGCCTTGCTTCGAGCATCGTCGCATTCGCCACGATGGGTATGCTGAGCTGGCCGTTGTGGATGGCGCCGGGCGCACTGATCGGCTTCGGCATCGGCCTGCGCTGGATCGCCAACGAAACATGGCTCTACAGCCTGGTGCCGGCCGAATCGAGTGGACGTGTCGTCGGTTTTCATGAAACGCTGATCGCAACTGCCGGTGTCATCGCGCCGGCATTCGCGGCATGGTGCGGCGTCGATGGACGTATGACGTTTATTGCGGGCGCGGCCTTCACATGCGCCGCTGCCATTCCGCTTTGCCTGACGGGAAGTGCATGGTCGTCTGCGTCAGCACAAAAGGCAGTGCCGCGTCTCGCAGACAAGCCCTCGGCACGCATCGGCACGCTCGTTTCGTTTGGCATGCTGGTCGGTGTGGTCGCGGGTCTGAGCGATGGCACACTCTATGGGCTGTTTCCACTCTTCGCGGCGGGACGTGGACTGGGTAACACGCAGACGGCAACCCTGCTCATGCTCTTTGGCGTCGGCGCAATGGCATTCCAGTATCCGGTTGGA
Organism: Paraburkholderia sp. GAS42; assembly: GCF_050436565.1. NCBI lineage: Bacteria > Pseudomonadati > Pseudomonadota > Betaproteobacteria > Burkholderiales > Burkholderiaceae > Paraburkholderia > Paraburkholderia sp. GAS42. The sequence goes on from NZ_JBNDML010000009.1 coordinate 139,499, forward strand.
TGGCTCGCCGATCGCGCAGGCCTGACCGCATCGGTGATCGCGTTCGGCGCTGCCGATACGCTGGCCATCATTGCGTTTGGCTTTGCCGCGCCGTCGTCCGCGTCGCAGCTGATTTGCGCGATCCTGCTTGGCGGCATGAGCACCGCGCTTCTCACGCTAAGCATGTATGCGGTTGCGGCGGGTGATACCGCGACGCTCGCCCGCAGCATGCGGCTGGTTTCGCTCGCCTTTACCGCGAGTTCGATCGCCGGGCCGCTGGTGGCGGGCGTTGTCATGCAGGCGCTTGGCAGCGACAGTTTGATGTGGCAGCTTGCAATCACCAGCGGCGCGCTGGCCGTCTATGCGCTGGGTATCTGGCAAGGTCGGCGTCAGCCTGCACAATCGCCATCCGCAGGCTGAGCCGACCTGTGATGCCTCTACTTTAGCGGGAAGCCTTCATCTTGCGTTGCCGCCACATGCACAAAAGATCGCACGCGATATGCGCCGCCGCGAGCGCCGTGATCTCGCTCTGGTCATAGGCCGGCGAGACTTCCACCACGTCTGCGCCTACGATATTCACCGCGCCGAGACCGCGCACGATCGCGAGACCCTGCGCGGATGACAGTCCGCCCGCAACCGGCGTGCCCGTTCCCGGTGCAAACGCCGGGTCAAGGCAGTCGATATCGAACGTCAAATACGTGGGCCGATCACCGACGATCGACACAATACGCTCGACTGCAGCGCGCGGACCATGCTCATGCACCCACGCTGCATCGAGGATATTCATGCCCAGAAAATCCTCGTTCCAGGTGCGGATGCCGATCTGCACCGAGGTTTTCGGATCGATCAGGCCTTCTTTCACCGCCTTGTAGAACATCGTGCCGTGATTCAGGCTGTCGGGATTGTCGTCGGCCCAGGTGTCGCAGTGCGCATCGAAGTGGATCAATGAAAGCGGCTTGCCGTATTTCTCGACGTGCGCGATCAGCAACGGATACGTGATGTAGTGATCGCCACCGAAAGTCAGCATCCTGGCTTCGGAGCGCAGGATCGTGCGGGCGTGTTCGATGATGGCGGGCTTGATCGACAGCGGATTGTGCGCGTCGAACCAGCAGTCGCCATAGTCGGTAACAGCAAGATGGTCGAACGGGTTAAAGCCCCACGGGTAAGGATGCAGCTCGGCGAGTTGCACGCTTGCCGCGCGTACCGCTGAAGGGCCAAGCCGTGCGCCTGAGCGAAACGTTGTCGCGACATCGAGCGGAACACCCGACACGACGACATCGACGCCATCGAGTTCGCGCGTGTATTTGCGTCGCATGAACGACAGCACGCCCGCGTAAGTGTTTTCGATCGATGAACCGTAAAGGGACGGACGACGGATCGCGCCGTCGCCATAAAGGACTTCAGTCATCGGATGACCTGATGGAACATGCCGTCAACGCACGCGGAGTTTCCGGGTTGTGCGCGCGCTTCCGGCGTCGGATTCATTGGGAACGCGGCAGCGCACGCAGTGTGCGCGCCGCGCTGGCTTGCGAATCCTTTAGCGCAGCCGAACCAAGGTGGACTTCAACTCGGTGTACTTCTCCAGTGCGTGCAACGACTTGTCGCGGCCGTTGCCCGATTGTTTGTAGCCGCCAAACGGGAAGTTCATGTCACCTCCCTCGTCGTAGCAGTTGACCCACACAGTGCCCGCACGCAGGCTGCGTGCAACTTCGTGCGCCGTCGTCAGGTTGGAGGTCCAGACAGCAGCGGCGAGGCCATAGTCGCTGTCATTGGCGATGCTGATAGCTTCCTCGACGGTGTCGAACGTGATGACCGATAGCACCGGGCCAAAAATCTCTTCGCGTGCGATGCGCGAATCGGGCCGCGTATCGAAGATTGTCGGCTCGATGTAAAAGCCGCCGGCTTCCGCTTCCACACGTGCACCGCCAAGCAGGAGCTTTGCTTCAGCACGCCCTGCTTCGATATAGCCCAGCACACGTTCGAGCTGGACCTCGTCGACGATGGCACCCATCGACGTCGCCGGATCGAGCGGATTGCCCGGTTTGTAACCCCTTGCGGCCGCAACCAGTTTGTCGAGGAACACGTCCTTGATGTCGCGATGCACGAGCAGCCGCGAGCCGGCCGTACACATCTCGCCCATGTTGTAGAAAATCGCGCCGGCAGCAGCATTGGCTGCACGATCCATATCCGGACAATCCGGCATGACGATGTTCGGCGACTTTCCGCCAAGCTCAAGCCACACGCGCTTCAGGTTCGACTGGCCCGCGTACTGCATGATCAGCTTGCCGACGTTCGTCGAACCGGTGAACGCGAGACAGTCGACGTCCTGGTGCAGCGCGAGCTGCTTGCCCGGCTCGCCACCACCCGGTACGACATTGAACACGCCCGCAGGAATACCTGCATCGAGCGCGAGTTGTGCAAGGCGGATGGCCGTTAACGGCGATTTTTCCGAAGGCTTCAGCACAACACTGTTGCCCGCTGCCAGCGCAGGACCGAACTTCCAGGACGCCATCAGGATCGGAAAATTCCATGGCACGACAGCAGCGACGACGCCGATCGGCTCGCGCGTCACGAGGCCGACGAGATGGTGATCGCCCGGCACCACTTCGCCACCCGTTTTGTCGATCGCCTCGGCGAACCACTCGACGCAATACGCGGCGCCCGGAACATCGACCGTGGTCGTGTCGCCAATGGGCTTGCCGGCATCGAGCGTTTCCAGCAGCGAAAGCTCATCGAGATGCTCGCGCATCAATGCGGCCCAGCGCAAGAGGATCGCCTTGCGTGCACGCGGATTCAGCCCGGCCCACACGCGCGCATCGAATGCACGCCGCGCTGCCGCGACTGCTGCATCGACGTCCGCAGCCGCGCTATCCGCGACTTTGGCGAGCACCTTGCCATCGATCGGGCTCACGCAGTCAAACGTGCGACCGGACAATGCATGACGATATTCGCCATCGATAAACGCGCGGCCCTCGATCGAGAGCGTTGCGGCTTTGTCTTTCCAGTAAGCAAACGACTTCTTGTCCATCAGGATGCCTCAATGTTGAGCGTTCCGACGTTCGATACGTTGCGTGGAAACGAACGTATCGCAAACGCCGGAACGCGTTGACGTGGCGTCAGAAGCTGGGAGGGGAATTCGCTGAAACGACCTCGCAGATCTGCTTCGCGCCTGGATTGCGAAAACGATGCGGGAGACGGCTCTCGAAGTAGTAACTGTCGCCGGGGTCGAGCAGCCACGTAGTGCCGTCGACCGTCAATTCAAGCTGGCCGCTGACCACCACGCCGCCCTCATGCCCGCTGTGCTGAAGCATTTCAGTGCCCGTATCGGCAAGCGGCTGATAGACCTCGCGCATGATGCACATGTTGCGATCCTTCACGCTCGAGCCCGCCAGATAAAACTCGATCGCCTCATTACCGAGGTTCGGCATCTCCGCGCGACGCGAGACGACCGACCGGTCCTCTTCGAGTTCGAACGTGAAGAACTCAGCGAGACTCATCGGTATGGATTCGAGCAGTTTCTTCAGCGATCCAACCGAAGGGCTCACACGGTTCTGCTCGATCAGCGAGATCGTTCCGTTCGTGACACCCGCGCGCTTTGCGAGCTCGCGCTGAGAGAGGCCATTCTTCTTGCGGATGTACTGAAGACGGGTTGCAACTTCGATGGACATCGATCGGCTCTCGAAACAGGGATGGAAGGTCAGCGCGAGTGTTGAATATTCTAATCACTTTAATGCCAGCGCTGCTCGGGAAAACCCTGAAAGGAATTCGAAATAATACTTTTAGCAGGACACATTCCCGATAGATGCACTTTTGCACACGACTCAGGGAAAGCCCTCATGAAGCTTTTTTAAAAATGATTTGACGCCGATATTGGCTCGTATATCCTGAACTAGAGGTCAGCGTCATGCAGGTGTTACGGGCCACAACGAGGTGGGCCGCCAACCCGCGAACTACGGTTCGCAACTGCTTGCACGAATGACCGGCGTCCTGTTTCTTTAAACGCTGTTGGGTTTGATAGAGCAAGGCGTTCAATAATTTCAACGCCGTCCAGTCGAGTGTAATCGTGAGAGTCCGAGGCCCTTTGGTGAGGTGGGATCGAAGTCAGCGTGCGAGAGTTTCTCGCGCTGACCGTACCATCGCCGACGGCAGCAACGGCAGGTCCACGCTTCGCCGTTTTCTGTCCGTCTTCACGATCCTTTCCCGCCGTTCAGTTCGACGTCACAACGCTATCTCCGCACGCGCATTTATCGCAGTTCGCACCGACGAAGTCGCGTCGCTGCTGCCGTAGCGCCTCTCTGCATTTAATCGTTCGATTCATTCGTTCGCGTCAGCGGGTTTTGCTCTCGTGGCATTGGCTCGCGTTCGGCCGGGTGTCGCCCGCGCAATCTGCATCGTCTGCGCCTGCCGCCCTTCGCAACGAACCGGATCGAACGGTTTCCTGAATGACACGCGCGGCGCGGTCCGCTCACGACCGTCGCCCCATGTACTACCAGCGGCTTTGCGCTCTGCGCACGGCTGCGGAATCGTGCCGCGCCTGCTCAACGTTGTTTTCGCCGCGTCCCGCGGTAACCCGAAACACGACTGTCAGCACACTGTTAGTCATGCAAACCAGGCCACTCGTCGGCATTATCGCCGACAGAACCATGATGGGCTCGCACCCGTCGCATGTGACCGGCGAGAAGTACATCGCCGCGATCGTAGATGGATCGGACGCGCTGGCCCTGCTTCTGCCGGCGCTCGGCACGCGCCAGGCCTTCAGCGATGTACTGGCCACCGTCGACGGACTGCTTTTCACAGGCAGCTATTCCAACGTCGAGCCACATCACTATGGCGGCGATACCAGCGCGCCTGGCACGCTGCACGACGCCGCACGCGATGCGACGACGTTGCCGTTGATGCGCGCTGCTATCGAAGCCGGCGTGCCGGTTCTGGCCATCTGCCGTGGCTTTCAGGAAATGAACGTCGTGTTTGGCGGGACGCTGCATCAAAGCGTTCACGCAGTGGACGGTCTCAACGACCACCGCGAGAACAAAGACGACGAGCTTGCCCTGCAATACGCACCGTCCCATTCGATCCGTCTGACAAAAGGCGGCCTGTTACAGCGCCTCGCATCCGGCGCGAATGAGGCACGAGTGAATTCATTGCATGGGCAAGGCGTCGAGCGGCTGGGCGTCGGTCTTACGGCCGAAGCTGTCGCGTCTGATGGATTGATCGAAGCGATGAGCGTCAAGGAGGCGCGCGCGTTTGCGCTGGGTGTGCAATGGCACCCGGAGTGGAAGCACGCGGACGACGCGCTTTCTACCGCGATCTTTCAGGCCTTCGGCGCCGCCTGCCGCGATCGAATGCGCATCAAGGCCGGTCTTGCAGCGGCATCCGCCGCAGCAACCTGAGCAGCAGGCAACGCTCAACCGGCCGCGCAAACAAATAGAGAGAAAATCATGCATGACATCGATGAGTTCCTGAAGAAGCACCGCATCACCGAGATCGAAGCAATCATTCCCGACATGGCTGGGACCGCGCGCGGCAAGATCATTCCGCGAAGCAAGTTCGAATCCGGCGAGTCCATGCGTCTGCCGCAGGCGGTCATGATCCAGACCGTGACAGGCGAGTACCCGGAAGACGGGACCCTGACCGGCGTGACCGATCCCGACATGGTGTGCGTCCCCGATCCTTCGACGATCCGCATCATTCCGTGGGCGGTCGACCCCACGGCTCAGGTTATCCACGATTGCGTCCACTTCGACGGCACACCCGTTGCAATTTCGCCGCGCCGCGTGCTGCGCCGCGTGCTCGAACTCTATAAGGCCAAGGGCTGGAAGCCGGTCATCGCACCGGAACTCGAGTTCTATCTGGTCGACATGAACAAGGATCCGGATCTGCCGCTGCAACCGCCTATCGGCCGTACGGGTCGTCCGGAAACGGGGCGTCAGGCATATTCGATCGAGGCGGTGAACGAGTTCGACCCGTTGTTCGAAGACATTTACGAGTATTGCGACATTCAGGAACTGGAAGTCGATACGCTGATTCATGAGGTCGGCGCCGCGCAGATGGAAATCAACTTCATGCACGGCGACCCGCTCAAACTCGCCGACAGCGTGTTCCTGTTCAAGCGTACGGTGCGCGAAGCTGCGTTGCGTCACAAGATGTACGCAACCTTCATGGCCAAGCCGATGGAAGGCGAACCGGGCTCCGCGATGCACATGCACCAGAGCATCATCGACGAAGAGACTGGCCAGAACATCTTCACCGGGCCGGACGGCAAGTCGACCGCATTGTTCGACGGCTATATCGCCGGCCTGCAGAAGTACACGCCTGCGCTGATGCCGATCTTTGCGCCGTATATCAATTCGTATCGCCGCCTGTCGCGCTTCATGGCTGCTCCGATCAACGTGCAGTGGGGTTACGACAACCGTACGGTCGGTTTCCGCATTCCGCACTCGGGGCCCGCCGCACGGCGTATCGAGAACCGCATCCCGGGCGTCGACTGCAATCCGTATCTTGCGATCGCGGCCACGCTTGCTGCCGGTTACCTCGGCATGACGCAGCGCCTCACGCCGACCGAACCGCTGTCGAGTGACGGCTATGAGTTGCCCTATCAGTTGCCACGCAACCTCGAAGAGGGACTCACGCTGATGGGAGCCTGCGAACCGCTCTCCGAAATTCTCGGCGAGAAGTTCGTGAAAGCGTTCCTCGCGCTAAAGGAAACCGAATACGAAGCGTTCTTCCGCGTCATCAGTTCGTGGGAACGCAGGCATTTGTTGCTGCACGTTTAAGACGTCGATCGCAACGGTCAAGCATCTGGAGGCAACATGAGTTACAGAACAGAAGAAGTCGCATACGTGCAACCCGCCGCTGGAGCACAGGCTTCGCAGCAACGCAGCACCGCTGAATATCGTGCGCTCGACGCCGCACATCACATCCATCCGTTCTCGGATATGGGATCGCTAAACCGCGCCGGTAGCCGCGTGATCGTGAAAGCAAAAGGCGTCTATCTGTGGGATTCCGACGGAAACAAGATCATCGACGGTATGGCGGGCCTGTGGTGCGTGAACGTGGGCTACGGCCGACGCGAGCTTGCAGACGCTGCATATAAGCAGATGCAGGAACTGCCGTTCTACAACACGTTCTTCAAGACGACGCATCCGCCGGTCATCGAGCTGTCCGCGTTGCTGGCAGAGCTTGCGCCCGCGCCGTTCAATCACTTCTTTTACTGCAATAGCGGTTCGGAAGGTAACGACACCGTGCTGCGTATCGTCCACCACTACTGGGCGACGCAGGGCAAGAAGCAGAAGAAGTACGTGATTTCGCGCAAGAACGGCTACCACGGTTCGACGATCGCAGGCGGCACGCTTGGCGGCATGGGCTACATGCATGAGCAGATGCCCTCGCAGGTCGAGCACATCGTTCATATCGACCAGCCTTACTGGTTTGGCGAAGGCGGCGACATGACGCCGGAGGAATTCGGTCTGGAACGCGCCCGTCAGCTTGAAACCGAGATTCTCGAACTCGGCGCGGAGAACGTTGCGGCGTTTATCGGTGAGCCTTTCCAGGGGGCGGGTGGCGTGATTTTCCCGCCGTCTACCTACTGGCCGGAAATCCAGCGTATCTGCCGCAAGTACGACATCCTGCTCGTCGCAGACGAGGTGATCGGCGGTTTTGGTCGTACGGGCGAATGGTTCGCTCATCAGCACTTCGGCTTTGAGCCGGACCTGATCACGCTTGCCAAGGGCCTGACCAGCGGTTATGTGCCGATGGGCGCCGTCGGTCTGCATGACCGCGTGGCGAAAGCGATCATCGAAAACGGCGACTTTAATCACGGCCTCACTTACTCGGGTCATCCGGTGGCCGCTGCGGTTGCGGTCGCGAACCTGAAACTGCTGCGCGACGACAAGATCATCGAGCGCGTCAAGAACGATACAGGTCCTTACTTCCAGAAGCTGCTGCGCGAGACTTTCGCAAATCATCCGATCGTCGGCGACATCTCGGGTGCAGGACTCGTGGCTGGCATTCAGCTCGCGCAGGATCCGAAAACGCGCAAGCGTTTCGAAAACGGCGGCGACGTGGGCACGATCTGCCGCGACTTCTGTTTCAACAGCGGCCTGATCATGCGCGCAACGGGCGACCGGATGCTCCTGTCGCCGCCGCTTGTGATCACGAGGGAAGAAATCGACGAACTCGTATCGAAGGCCAAAAAAGCCATCGACGCGACCGCACGACAACTGGGTCTTTTGTAACGGCAGTCCAATCCGGTATGAGTGCGTCGGGATACACGCTCGTGCCGGACATCACCTTAAAAGGGAAAAAACCATGAGCGTTTGTCATCTTCGTCATGCGGTCGCGGGGGCCGCGCTTCTCGCCGCTTCGGGTCTGTCGTTATTGTCGGCCACGCCTGCGGTGGCGGCCGATACCGAACTGAACGTCTACAACTGGTCGGACTACATCGCTAAAGACACGATTCCGAACTTCGAGAAGCAGACCGGCATCCACGTGAAGTACGACAACTATGACAGCGACGATACATTGCAGGCCAAGCTGCTCGCAGGCAGTTCCGGCTATGACATCGTCGTGCCGACGTCGAACTACATGGCCAAGCAGATTCAGGCAGGCGTGTACCAGAAGCTCGACAAATCGAAGATGCCGAATCTGTCGAATCTGAATCCGGTTCTGATGAAGATGATCGCCGACGCGGATCCGGGTAATCAGTACGGTGTGCCCTGGGCTTACGGCACCGACGGCATCGGCTACAACGTGCAGGCAGTTCAGAAGGCGCTTGGCGCCAACGCGCCGGTGGACAGCTGGTCGCTCGTGTTCGATCCGGCCAATCTGTCGAAGCTGAAGAGCTGCGGCGTGTCGTTCCTCGATCAGGCCGTGGACGTGTTCGCAGCCACGCTGCAATACATGCACAAGGATCCGAACAGCACCAACCCAGGCGACTATCAGGCCGCCTTCGAAGTGCTGAAGAAAATCCGCCCGTACATCACCCAGTTCAATTCGTCGGGCTACATCAACGACCTCGCCAATAACGACGTCTGTGTGGTGGTCGGCTGGTCGGGTGACGTCGGTATTGCACGACGCCGCACGATGGAAGCGAAGCGCTCGTATGAAGTCAAATTCTCGAACGTGAAAGAAGGCGGCCTGCTGTGGTTCGACGTGATGGTCGTGCCTAAGGATGCACCGCATCCGGAAGCCGCGATGAAGTGGATCAACTACATCTCGGACGCGAAGGTCAACGCCGCAATCACCAACGAAGTGTTCTATCCGACGGCCAACCTCGCCGCGCGACAGTTCGTGACCCCGTCCGTCGCACAGGACCAGACCGTCTACCCGCCGGATGACGTCCTCGCGAAGATGACGCTGATGAGGCCGATGCCGACCGACATCCTGCGCCTTGAAAACCGTCTCTGGGCGCAGCTGAAAACCGGTCACTAACCGCGATCAATCAATCGATTTGACAACACGCTGATATCCCCGGTGCAGGGGTCGCTTGACCCCTGCCCGAAAGAAGCACGCAGTACGGCAGTCAGCCTGCGCCGTTAAACGCGCAGTCCCCATGTTTCCCGATCGCTGCATACCCTGTGAGCCGCTTTTGTGCCTCGCACGGGGACGCTTACGCCCGCGATCCGCAACGAATGGCACCATCATGAAATCGACGCCCTCACTTAGCACCACTCCGGTGGCGCGCAACTCGGTCGCGACGCAGACGAAGCAGGACGAATTCGTTCGCATTGAAAACGTCGTGAAGAAGTTCGGCGACAGCACCGCTGTCGACAACGTCAACCTGACGATCGCAAAGAACGAGCTCTTTGCGCTGCTCGGCAGTTCCGGCTGCGGCAAGTCCACGCTGCTGCGCATGCTTGCGGGCCTGGAAACCGTCACCTCGGGCCGGATCTTCGTCGACGGCGAAGACCTCGCCACGCTCCCGCCCTACCGCAGGCCCGTGAACATGATGTTCCAGTCGTACGCGCTCTTTCCGCACATGTCGGTCGAAGCGAACGTCGCGTTCGGGCTCAAGCAGGAAGGCACGCCAAAGAACGAGATCAAGGAACGCGTCGCCGATGCGCTTCACCTCGTGCAGATGAGCAAATACGCGCAGCGCAAGCCGCATCAGCTTTCAGGCGGCCAGCAGCAACGCGTGGCGCTCGCGCGCTCGCTCGTCAAGCGGCCCAAGCTGCTGCTGCTCGACGAACCGATGTCCGCGCTCGACAAGAAAATCCGCCAGAAAACCCAGCTTGAACTCGTGAACATCATCGAGAAGGTCGGTGTCACCGTTGTGATGGTGACGCACGATCAGGAAGAAGCGATGACGATGGCGAGCCGCCTTGCCGTAATGAGCGAAGGTCGCATCGTGCAGATCGGCTCGCCGAGCCAGGTCTACGAATTCCCGAACAGCCGCTTCTCGGCCGAGTTTATCGGCTCGACCAACCTGTTCGAAGGGTTCGTCGTCGAAGACGAGCCGGACCATATCTTCGTCGAGAGCGAAGAACTCGAAGCACGCATGCACGTGAGCCACGGCATCACCGGTCCGCTCGGCATGCCGGTCGGTATCTCCGTGCGCCCCGAACGCGTCAGGGTTTCGCGCGACAAGCCTTCCACGCCGCACAACTGGGCGCGTGGCGTCGTATCGGATGTGGCCTACATGGGCAGCTATTCGCTGTACCACGTGCGTCTGCCGAGCGGCAAGACGGTCGTGTCGAATCTTCCCAGCTCGTACCTGATGAACGACGGTGCGCCGGTCTACAACGACGACGTGTTCGTCTCATGGTCGCCTGCAAGCGGCGTGGTGCTGACACAATGAGAACTCCCGCCCCCACCTCTTCCGCGCCGCTTGCCGGCGCCTCCGCGAATCTTCGCTTCGTCGCGTTGCGCAAGCTCGTTTCGCCTTTCGTGCCGTCCGGCCGCAGCACGGTAATCGGTATTCCGTTCCTGTGGCTCACGGTGTTCTTTGCGCTGCCGTTCGTGCTGGTGCTCAAGATCAGCTTTGCCGATCTGCGCATGGGTATTCCGCCCTATACGGAACTCGTGACCGTCAAGGACGGCGTCGTGCACTTCGCCATGCAGCTCGGGCACTACGCGTTCCTGCTGCAGGACAGCCTGTATGCGGCGACCTACATCAGCTCGCTCAAGATGGCGGCCGTATCGACAATCTGCTGTCTTCTGATCGGCTTTCCGATTGCGTACTACATCGCGCGTTCGGATCCGGATAAGCGCAACCTGCTGATGATGGGCGTGATGCTGCCCTTCTGGACGTCGTTTCTGATCCGCGTCTACGCGTGGATCGGCATTCTGAAGGACGACGGTCTGCTCAATCACACGCTGATCGCGCTTGGCGTCATCCACTCGCCACTGCGGCTGTATCACACGGATATCGGTGTCTATATCGGCATGGTTTATTCGTATCTGCCGTTCATGGTGATGCCGCTATACGCCCACCTCGTCAAGATGGACCTGACGCTGCTCGAAGCGGCTTACGACCTCGGCGCAAAGCCGTGGACCGCCTTTACGCGCATCACGTTGCCCCTGTCAAAGAACGGAATCATCGCGGGCAGCCTGCTCGTGTTCATTCCCGCGGTTGGCGAATACGTGATTCCAGAACTGCTCGGTGGCGCCGACACGTTGATGATCGGCCGCGTGATGTGGGACGAGTTCTTCAACGATATGGACTGGCCGATGGCGTCTGCCGTCACGGTCGCGATGGTACTGCTGCTGCTCGTGCCGATGGCCGTCTTCCAGTACTACCAGGTCAAGGAACTGGAGGGCACGAAATGATCAAGCCAAACAAACCCCTTTCCGCCAGCGTACTCACGTTCGGGTTCCTGTTCCTCTATATCCCGATCATCAGTCTCGTGGTGTTTTCGTTTAACGAGTCGAAGCTCGTGACCGTCTGGTCCGGTTTCTCGCTCAAGTGGTATGCCGCGTTGCTGCAGGACGGAGAACTGCTCACCGCCGCGTGGCTCTCGCTGAAGATCGGCTTGATGACGGCGTGTGCTTCCGTTGTGATCGGAACATGGGCCGGCTTCGTGCTCGCCCGGATGGGGCGCTTTCGCGGCTTCACGCTCTTTACCGGGATGATCAATGCGCCGCTCGTGATTCCCGAAGTGATCCAGGGCATTTCGCTGCTGCTGCTCTTCGTCGCGCTCGAACAGATGCTCGGCTGGCCAAAGGGCCGCGGCGTGATGACGATCTGGATCGGTCACGTGATGCTGTGCGTGTCCTACGTCGCGATCATCGTGCAGTCGCGCGTCAAGGAACTGAACCGTTCACTCGAAGAAGCCGCACTCGATCTTGGCGCAACGCCGGTCAAGGTGTTCTTCCTGATCACGCTACCGCTGATCTCGCAGGCACTGATGTCGGGCTGGCTGCTGTCGTTCACGCTCTCCATTGACGACCTCGTGCTGTCCGCGTTTCTTTCCGGCCCGGGCTCGACGACGCTGCCGCTCGTCGTGTTCTCACGTGTTCGTCTGGGCTTAAACCCGGAGATGAATGCGCTCGCAACGATCTTCATCACAGCCGTCACCATCGGCGTCATCGCGGTCAACAAATGGATGATGTCGCGCGAACGCAGGCGCATGCGTGACATGCAAATGGCGTTTGCCGTGGCTGAAGCCGCTGATAGCACGCCCGTAGCACCACAACCAGCCACCGTACGGAAGTCTCTCGATACGGCCAGAGCATAAGAAGTTCTTGCAATACGACCAATAAGGAGAAATTTGCATGAGAAAGAAGCTCATCTGTCTGCTGGTCGCGGGAGCCCTTCCGGGCGTCGCGCTAGCCGACTCGACCAGCTCGCAGATCAAGGCTCTGCAGGCGCAGCTCAACGCACTGCAAAAAGAGGTGAAGGAATTGCGCGCGCAGGTTGCGCCGAAGCAGGCTGGGGTGCCTGCTGGAGCGCCGTCAAAGCCGGTTGTCGCGGCAGCGCCGGTGGACATCACCTCGCCTGACTATGGCAAGGCACAGGCCACACTGACGAACGACGAAGTCACGACGATGAAGCAGCAGATCGCGAATCAGCAGTTGAAGGTCGATTCGCTTGAAGATGCGGCCAACACGGGTCCGATCGCGGGGCTGTCGGTCACGGGTTATATCGATCCGACTTATCTGTACAACCGGGCGGCGAGCAGCTCGTCGTTCCTGTTCGCGAACCACGAAAGCAGCTACAACTACTTCAACAGCACGTTCGGGGACCTGTACCTCGACATCAAGAAGACGTTCGGCGTTGGCCCGATGGCGCCTTCGGCTGAAATCACGCTCATGCCGAACCGTGGCAACGGCATTACGCTGCTGCAGAACTCGCATGGCAACATCGGCAACAACATCCTGAATACCGCCGTCGTCAACGTGCCGATGACAGCGGAAGCCACGTTCGTGGCCGGTTTGATTCCGAGCTTCGGCGGTTATGAAGTGCAGCAGTCGAACCAGATGCTGACGCTTACGCACAACCTGCTCTATGACTTCTCGGATCCGGGTAGCTATATCGGCGCGGGTGTGAACTATACAAAGGGCAACTGGGCCTCGAAGTTCTTCCTCGGCAACGAACAGTACCGCACGTTCGGCGCGATCACGCAGACCGGCACGAACGCGTTCGGCGATCCGATCACGACGAGCAACAAGATACCGTCGTTTACGGCTCGCACGGACTACACCTGGTCGAGCGCACTCGATATCGGCGGGTCGTTCAACATTGGCCGCCAGACGCTGCCTTCCGCACAGGCGGTCGACGCCAATGGCAACCCGATTCCGGGTTCGTTTGTCTACGGCGCAGGCGGCGCGTCACCGAGTTCGGGCGGCACGTTCTTCTTCGGCGAAGTGGACATGACGTACCTGCTCGCCGACGTTCAGTACAACGCCGAAGTCGATTACGGTCAGCAGCAGAATGCCGCATTCAACGGCGGTCAGGCACAGTGGTACGGTATCTCGCTGCTTGCACACCGCAAGTTCAACCTGCCCGCGGTCGGCCGGATGGGCGCGACGCTGCGCTATGACCTGCTTGTCGACAGCAAGAATGGCGGCGGTGGCGGTGGCATCGCGCTGAATGGGAACGGCATGGATCCGGCGGACGGCTTCGGCATTGGTGCGGACTGTCTGGCAAACTCCAAGGCCAACGGTGGCGTCGGTTTCGAGTGCAAGGGCGCAACCCGTCAGGACGTTGCCCTCGATCTGTTGTTCTATCCGACCCAGCAGATCACCGTCAAGGTCGAATACCGGCACGACTGGGCCAACAAACAGGTCTTCCTGCGTAACGATGGCTCGTACGGCAAGTCCAACGATCTGCTCGCCACGCAGTTCATCTACTCGTTCTAACGCTGCGGGCCGAAGCGCGTACCCTGCAGCCGGGTGTTTCGCTTCGGCCATTTCTTTTACTGCTGCCTATGCCCAGCTTCTCAAACCAGCCGCATGCCGCGTCGTACTATGCGGCCACGGCAAACGATACAACCCGTCACGCGCCGCTTGATGGCGCGATCATTGTCGACGTCTGCGTGATCGGAGCCGGCCTGACCGGCGTCTCTGCGGCGCTGAACCTCGCCGAACGCGGCCATTCGGTCGCGGTGCTCGAAGCATCGAAAGTGGGCTGGGCCGCGAGCGGTCGCAACGGCGGCCAGTTGATTGGCGGCTTCGCGTGCGACATCGATACATTCGGCAAATACATGCCCGCCGACGACGTCAGACGCATCTGGCGCATGGGTCTGGAAACACTTGATATCGTCAAGGACCGGGTCGCAAAACATCAGATCGATTGCGACCTCACATTCGGCTACCTCACCGCAGCGAACAAACCGCGCGATGTAGACGCGCTGCGTCAATGGCGCGACGAGGCCGCCCAACGCTTTGGCTATGACCGTTTCCGCTACGTCGAGCGTGACGAAATGGGGCAATACCTACAATCGTCACGATACCCCGGCGGCCTGTTCGATTCCGATAGCGGCCATCTTCACCCGCTTAACTACACATTAGGGCTCGCTCGCGCAGCGATTGCGGCCGGCGCGCAGATCTTTGAAGACAGTTGCGTCACGTCGCTTCAATCGGAAGGTGGACGGCATGTCATCAAAACGGCGCGTGGCACGGTAAACGCACGCTTTGTCGTGCTCGCGTGCAATACATATCTCGGTGCGCTTGCGCCCGCTGTATCGCGCAAGATCATGCCGGTCGGCACGTACGTCGTAGCAACGGAGCCACTCGATGAAGCACGCGCCAGGGCGCTGATGCCAGCCCACGCGGCCGTCTGCGACTCGCGCTTCGCACTCGACTATTTCCGGCCATCGCGCGACAACCGGCTGATCTGGGGCGGCAAGGTCAGCTATTCGACATTCGCACCGCGCAATCTCGCGCAGGCCATGCGCAGCGACATGCTCAAAACCTTTCCGCAACTCGCCGATGTCAAAATCGACTATGCGTGGGGTGGCTATGTCGATATCACAATGAATCGCGCGCCGCATTTTGGCCGTCTTTCGCCCACGGTTTATTTCGCGCAGGGGTTCTCCGGACACGGCGTCAACACCACCGGCCTCGCGGGCAAGCTCATCGCTGAAGCGATTGCGGGCCAGGCCGCACGTTTCGATCTGTTCGGCAAGATCCGCCACCACGATTTCCCTGGCGGCGATACACTGCGCACCCCTGCCCTCGTGCTCGCGATGGCGTGGTATCGAATGAAGGATATGCTTTGACCGCTGATACGCTCGACCAGCGCGCCGACGCACTAGCGCGCAATTCCTACTATGAAGCAACGGCGACGCGGCCGCCCGCCGACGACCCCACGCTCGAAGGTATTCACGAAGCCGACGTCTGTGTCATCGGCGCGGGCTTTGCTGGTTTGTCCGTCGCACTCGAATGCCGGGCGCGTGGTTTGTCAGTGATTGTGCTCGACGCGCATCGTCCTCGCTGGGGCGCATCCGGACGCAATGGCGGCCAGACGCTTGCCGGCTTCGCTAAAGACGAAATCATCGAACAGCAACTCGGTCTCGAAGGTGCACGTGCCGCATGGGCGATGTCGATCGAAGGCGTCGCGCTCGTGCGCGAACGGATCGAACGATATGGAATCGATTGCGATTTCACGCAGGGATATCTGACCGTCGCGACGAAACCGAAACGCGTGCCGGATCTGCGTGCGTGGATGGATGCTGTGTCGTCGCGCTGGGGCTATGAGCATCTCTCCTGGCTCGACACGGATGCGATACATGCACGCGTCGCCTCGCCGCGCTATCTTGCGGGCGTCTACGATCCATTTTCGGGTCACCTGCATCCACTCAAATACTGCCTGGGTCTCGCGCAGGCCGCGCGACGCGAAGGCGCCTCGCTGTTCGCGCACTCGCCTGTGCTGAAGGTCGTGCGCGGTACACGGCCCGTTGTGCACACTGCCACGGGCGAAGTACGTTGCCGGTTTGTCGCGGCATGCGGCAATGCAACGCTTGGCGATGTGTTGCCCTCTGTCGTTGCCTCACGCATCGCGCCAATTGCGTCCTACATCGTCGCCACCGAACCGCTGGGCAAGGCGCGTGCCGACGCACTGATAGCGGGCCGCGCAGCCGTGTGCGACAACAACTTCTTTCTCGACTACTTCCGCGTTTCTGCCGACCATCGCGTTCTGTTCGGCGGCCGTGCCAGTTCGACGGGCGCCTCACCTGGGCAGCTCACGGAAGAGATCCGCCAGCGGATGGTCAGCGTATTTCCGCAGCTATCGGATGTGCGCGTCGAATTTGCGTGGGGCGGCTTCGTCGATGTGACGCGCAATCGGGCACCCGATTTCGGCGCAATCGATCCGAACTATTACTACGTGCAGGGCTTTTCCGGGCATGGCGTGGCGCTCACGGGCATCGCGGGACGTGTCGTTGCGCAGGCGATGGCCGGTGAAAGCGCTGCCTTCGATCTGTTCGCCGCGCTGCGCCACAAACGCTTTCCAGGCGGTCCAGCCTTGCGCGGGCCGGCGCTCGAACTGGGCATGCTTTATCACCGGATTCGTGAGTTGCTGTAAGCGCCAGAGGATGTGACACGAGACACAAACGGCGTATTCGAGGCACAATAAATACGTGCCTGCGCGACGCAGGCTAACGCTTTCGCCGATACGCCGATGACCACTCAACTCACCTCCGCTATAGCATCGAAATTCGCAATGCTGGCGCTCGATCACCTGACGCGCGAATACCCGAACAAGCTGACGCATTCGCTTGCCGGTCCGCAGGATGTGCAAGGGCCCCGCGCGCTTCATCCGATCTTCTACGGCAGCTACGACTGGCATTCGTGCGTGCACGGCTACTGGCTCGTGCTGCGATTGATCGACCGCTTTCCTGATCTGCCGGAAGCGAATCGCGTCATCGCTGTCGTCGATGAGCATTTCACTGACGCCAACGTCGCGGGTGAGCGCGCCTATCTCGACCTGCCGCTCAATCGCGGCTTCGAACGTCCATATGGCTGGGCCTGGCTGCTTGCCCTCGCAGCACAGGTGCAATCGATGAAGCTGCCGCAGGCCGCGCGATGGACCAAAACGATCGCCCCGTTGACAGAGGCCTTTGTCGAGCGCTTTGAGGAATTTCTGCCTAAGGCAACCTATACGCTACGTGTCGGCACGCATTTCAACATGGCATTTGCGCTTTCGCTTGCGGTCGATTTCGCGCGTCAGACATCACGTGAATCGCTCGCCGACCTGGTCGTCGAAACATCGAAGCGGTGGTATCTGAATGACGCTGCTTGCCAGGCGTGGGAACCTGCGGGTGACGAGTTCCTGTCGCCCTCGTTGATGGAAGCGGAGTTAATGCGGCGCGTGTTGCCATCGGCGGAATTTGTTGAATGGTTCACACGCTTCCTGCCGGATGTTGCCACGCGCAAGCCGGCGACGTTGTTCGTGCCGGCAACGGTGACCGATCGCACCGACGGCAAGATCGCGCATCTTGACGGTTTGAATCTTAGCCGCGCGTGGTGTCAGCGCTCGATCGCGCGGGCGCTGCCGTCAGGCGATGCGCGCGCCGCCGCGCTTTACGAGGCGGCGGATACGCATCTGGACGCCGCGCTGGCACACGTAGCAGGCGACTATATGGGGGAGCACTGGCTCGCAACGTTCGCATTGCTCGCGCTAGAGGCTTAAGCAATGCAACACCGGGACGATCCCATCGGGATTGTCCCGGTCAGCGCGAAATCGTTTCGAGCGCACGACCTTTCGTGCGCGGCCCCATGAATCCAATCGCCGCCATAACGATCAGCATTGCGCCAGCGATCAGCACAAAGACGCCCGTCGAGCCAAACTGCTTCAACGCGGCAGCAATCAAAAACGCCGTGAAGATTGCGGAGAAGCGGCTCCACGAATAGACAAAGCCGACTGCACGGGCACGGACGCTCGTCGGGAACAGCTCAGTTTGATAAGCGTGAAAGCTGTACGACATGATGTTGCTCGCGAGCGTCAGACACACGCCAAGACTCACCAGCAAAACCGCATTCGATATCTGGCTGAACCACAACCCGCAGACAATAATCGCACCTGCCATCACGACAATTACACTCTTGCGCTCAAAGCGGTCCGCAATAAAGAGACCGATCACCGGACCCAGTGGCGCAGCAATTGCGATGATGCTCGAGTAAAGCAGGCTCGTCGTGATCGTGATGCCCTGCTTGATCAGCAGCGTCGGCACCCAGTTCGCAAAGCCGTAAAAACCGACCGTCTGGAATATGTTGAAGATCACCATCATCAACGTACGCGACCGATACGGCGGCACCCACATGTCGCTAAAGCTGCCTCGTTCAGGCACCGCGACGGCCTGCTCGGGTGGCGGCAGAGGGCGGCCGTACTCAGCCTGCACTTTTGCTTCAAGCGCCGCCATGACGCGATCCGCTTCGTCGAGACGCCCCTGTTGCGCGAGCCAGCGCGGGCTCTCGGGCAACGCGCGGCGAATCCACCAGACGAACAGCGCGCCGTGCGCGCCAATCAGGACCACCCAGCGCCAGCCATCAAGCCCGAGCGGTGCGTCGGGCACCAGCAGATACGCGAGAAACGCGACCACAGGTACTGCCGTAAAACCAACCGCCTGCTCGCAGGCGAACGCGCGACCCCGAATCTGCTTCGGCACCAGCTCGGAAATATACGTGCCGATCGTGACGAGCTCGACGCCGATACCGACACCCGCGATAAAGCGCCAGATATTCAGCCCAGCCGCTGTGTCCTGGAACGCCATGATGACGTTGGCCACCGTGTACCACAGCAGCGAATACGTGAAGATCGCGCGGCGACCAAAGCGGTCGGCAAGAAAGCCACACGCGATCGTACCGACGAAAAGCCCGGCAAAAAGCGCGGCGATAAAACTTGCGATGCCTGTCGTACCGAACAGGCCACGCGTTGTCGCGGTGAGCAGACCGCTCTTGACGAGACCCGGCGCAATGTAGCCGGTATAGAGCAGGTCATAAAGTTCGAAGAAAAATCCGAGGCTCAACAGGACGACGAGCTTCCAGATGGAACGCGTGGCGGGCAGACGGTCCAGACGCGCGGAAATGGCGCCGGCGTCGATTGCCATGGCGGCGGATCCGCGGGAGGCCGTCGCGCGCACCGCGGCCTGGTCCTGTTCAGGTGTTGCCATGCTTGTCTCCAGTGTGAGGCCGGTCTTGCGCCGGCTTTTTCGCTTCACACACGTGCCATCAGCACGTACACCCGCGGGCGCAAGGTCCGGCAGCATTCTAGCGGTGAGCGCGCCCGAATTGTTCGAACGTCGTGATTTTTCCCACACATGCCACCGGTCTGGCTCCGCACACAGCCAACCTCAAACGTCCACGATCACTTCGAATCCGCCGTAAATCATCCGCTTGCCGTCAAAAGGCATCGGGTTTGTCTCGGGCTGCAATCGCGGGTCCGCCATCGCGGCCTGCATACCCTTGTCACGCGTCTGACGCGACGGCCAGAGAATCCATGAGAATACGACCGTCTCGTCATCCTTGCGTTTGACCGCCATTGGAAACGAGGTCAACGTCCCTTCTGGCACATCATCGCCCCAACATTCGACCACCTGCAACGCACCCTGCTCCTTAAACACGGCCGCAGCGATTTCAGCATGGCGTCTGAACGCTTCACGCTTGTCCGTAGGCACCGCTATGACAACACCGTCGACGTAAGTCATCAATATGCTCCTTTCGGTTAGACAGGAAATGAGGGCGGGAAGCCGCATCGCTCGAACCAGCCGGACGTCGCGTTTTCCCCGTCCTGCATTTACGACGAACGGCGCGCCGCACAATCGACAACGCAGCGCACGCGTAGACAGTAAAATTACGCCAAAAGATGAGCATTGAAAGGCGAACGTTTGACTGAGCAACATCAGGGGTTTCTTCTGACCCGTCACTGGCGCGATACGGCTACCGGCACGGAAGTCGAGTTCTGGCTGGCGACGGACAATGGCCCGCGTCATATCCGCCTGCGTCCGCAGCCTTCGGTGGCGTTCATTCCCGCTGAACAGCGCGAGCGCGCCGAGACCGTATTGCGTCGTGAATCGCAGGCCGAACTGCGTCCACTCGGTCTGGTCGACTTCCATCACCGCCCCGTGCTGGGGCTCTACTGTCAGCACTATCGGCAGCTCACCGGGCTGGAGAAACGGCTAAGACAGGGCGGCGTCGATGTCTATGAAGCGGACGTCTTTCCGCCCGAGCGCTACATGATGGAACGATTCATCACGGCGCCCGTCTGGTTCAGCGGCGAGACGGGCGAAAACGGCATCTTGCTGAATGCCGAGATGAAACCCGCCACGGTTTATCGCCCGCAGTTAAAGCTCGTTTCGCTCGACATCGAAACCAGCGCTCACGGAGATCTCTATTCCATCGCGCTGGAAGGCTGTGGTCAGCGGCAGGTTTATATGCTGGGCCCCGCGAATGGCGACAACAGCGTGGTCGACTTTCAGCTTGAGTATTGCGAAAGCCGGCCGCAACTGCTGGAGAAGCTTAATGAATGGCTCGCCGTTCACGATCCCGACGCGATTATCGGCTGGAACCTGGTTCAGTTCGATCTGCGTGTACTGCAGGAACACGCTGAACGTCATCGTGTTCCGCTCAAACTGGGCCGCGGCGGGAGCGTCATGGAATGGCGTGAGCACGGTCACCAGAAGAACCATTTCTTTGCAGGTGCGGCCGGGCGCCTGATCATCGACGGCATCGAGGCGCTGAAGTCCGCTACGTGGAGTTTTCCGTCGTTCAGTCTTGAATACGTCGCGCAGTCTGTTCTGGGCGAAGGAAAATCCATCGACAATCCGTATCAGCGTATGGAAGAAATCCAGCGCCGCTTCGACGAAGACAAGCCCGCTCTCGCGAAGTACAACCTCAAAGATTGCGAACTGGTCACGCGAATCTTTGCGAAGACAGAGTTGCTAACGTTCCTGCTCGAACGCGCGACGGTCACGGGACTCGCAGCAGATCGCAGTGGCGGATCGGTGGCTGCGTTCACGCATCTCTACATGCCACGGATGCATCGCCAGGGGTTCGTTGCGCCGAATCCTGGCGACGTGAGCGCGCAGGCGAGCCCAGGCGGCCTTGTGATGGACTCGCGTCCGGGTCTGTACGATTCGGTGCTCGTGCTGGATTACAAGAGTCTGTATCCGTCGATCATTCGCACGTTTCTGATCGACCCGGTCGGCCTCGTCGAAGGCATACAGCATCCTGGTGATGACGATTCAGTGCCGGGCTTCCTTGGCGCGCGCTTCTCGCGCAGCAAACACTGCCTGCCGGCCATCGTCAGCCAGGTCTGGGATGGACGCGAAGCCGCTAAACGCGAGCAAAACAAGCCGCTGTCGCAAGCGTTGAAAATCATCATGAACGCGTTCTATGGCGTGCTGGGTTCCACCGGATGCCGCTTCTTCGACCCACGCCTCGCGTCGTCGATTACGATGCGCGGGCACGAAATCATGCGCAGAACGCGCGAACTCATCGAAGCTCAAGGCTACGAAGTCATCTACGGAGATACTGATTCGACGTTCGTCTGGTTAAAGCACGCACACACGGAAGAACAGGCTGCGCAGATCGGTCGTCAGCTCGTTGCGCACATCAACCAGTGGTGGCGACATCATGTGCAAGCGCGTTTTGGTCTGGAAAGCGCGCTGGAACTTCAGTTCGAAAGACATTACCGCCGCTTTTTCATGCCGACCATCCGCGGCGCGGAGGAAGGCAGCAAGAAGCGCTACGCCGGATTGACAGTTTTGCCGGACGGCAGCGAAGACGTCATCTATAAAGGGCTGGAAACAGTGCGGACTGACTGGACGCCGCTGGCGCAGCGGTTTCAGCAGCAGCTCTATCTGCGCATCTTCAAGCAGCAGCCCTACCAGGATTACATCCGCGACTACGTTCGTCGCACGCTAAGCGGTGAGTTCGATGACCTGCTGGTGTATCGCAAGCGGCTTCGCCGCCCGCTTGGCGACTATCAGCGCAATGTCCCGCCTCACGTCCGCGCTGCGCGCCTGGCTGACGAAGTCAACCGCGAAAAGGGTCGACCGCTGCAATATCAGGGCGGCGGCTGGATCAGCTACGTGATGACGGGCGCGGGGCCGGAACCGCTGGAAACCTTGCGCTCCGACATCGATTACGAACACTATCTGACGCGCCAGTTGCAGCCGGTAGCGGATGCCATCCTTCCTTTGCTGGGCGACGATTTCGAAACGCTGATGTCAGGGCAGAAAGCGCTGTTCTGACGCCACGCATCCCGCCGCTCTGCTTTCCGCCTACGGAATTACCCTTATTGATGCCGCGCGATGCTGCACTGCGCCAACACCTTAAAACGCTTGCTGGGCGGGCTTCCGGGCGTTTCACGAGGCATTTCTCAAGACGTACGGCAACTTTACCCCCGCCTTGACTTTCAACTCTCCAGGGTACTAAATCACATCAAGTGATTTAGTTTCTGCCGCGTTCAACGCTCATGTTTTTGACGGACCGCGCGCTGTTACAGGCGCCTGCAGAATAGCTGTCGATCACAGCAGCGAGCGGCCAGTCCCGAGCCCATATTCAAAGAGGCGCACCCAGCGCCCGCAAGCCATTGAATCGACCTTGAAGTCGAAACGTCGTTGCCAATAACCCGGAGGAGCGATCCATGAATTCCAGCAAGCATCCCGTTGCGAAGCGCATTGCGTCGATGTGCGTAGCCGCCAGCGCCCTATGGTGCGTAAGTGTGACCCACGCCGCCGATCAACCCGTCGTCGGCCTGATCACGAAGACCGACACCAATCCCTTCTTCGTGAAGATGAGACAGGGCGCCGACGCCGAAGCGCAGAAAGACGGCGCGAAACTGATCACGGCCGCCGGCAAGTTCGACGGCGATAACGCGAGCCAGGTCACCGCCATCGAAAACATGCTGACGGCCGGCGCCAAAGCGATCCTCATCACGCCAAGCGACACGAAGGCGATTGTGCCGAGCATCAAGAAAGCGCGCGCGGCTGGCGCGCTTGTGATTGCGCTCGATACGCCAACCGATCCGCAGGATGCCACTGACGCCCTCTTCGCCACCGACAACTTCAAGGCAGGCGTCTTCATCGGTGAATACGCAAAGGCGGCGCTCGCCGGCAAGCCCGCAAAGATCGCGACGCTCGATCTCGCGCCCGGCGTATCGGTCGGCATTCTCCGTCATAACGGCTTCTTGCAAGGCATGGGCATCAAGGCGGGGGACCCGTCCATCGTCTGCAGTCAGGACACACGTGGCGATCAGGGCAAGGGCCAGACAGCGATGGAAAACTGCCTGCAGAAATCGCCGGACATCAACGTGGTCTACACGATCAATGAACCGGCTGCCGCTGGCGCGTATCGCGCGCTAAAGGCCGCAGGCAAGGAAAAGAACGTGATGATCGTGTCGATCGACGGTGGCTGCGAAGGCGTCCGCGCAGTGAAGGACGGTGCAATCGCCGCGACCTCGCAACAGTATCCGCTCAAGATGGCGTCGCTTGGCGTGAGCGCCGGCGTCGATTATGCAAAGACCGGCAAGAAGGCCACCGGCTATCACGACACGGGCGTCACGCTCATCACCGACAAGGCGATGTCTGGCGTCGACAGCAAGGACTCGAAGTTCGGTCTCGACAATTGCTGGGGCAAGTAACGCGCGATAACGCCACGTAGCAGGCGTACGCATCGTTTATGTAGCAGGGGATCCGCGCCCGCGGGTCCCAGCGGATTCGCGCGTGCAACCGTCACGCGATCGTATCGAGGAACACATCATGTCTACTCCATCGGCTCCCGGCGCCCGCCGCTTCGGCGAACACCTGCCCTCTCTCGCCGAAATCGGCCCGCTGCTCGCGCTGCTGCTCGCATGCGCCTTCTTTATCTCGCAGAGCAGCCGCTTCCTGTCGTTCCAGAACCTGTCGCTGATTCTTCAGCAGACGATGGTTGTCGCCGTCATTGCGATTGGCCAGACCTTGATCGTGCTCACCGGCGGCATCGATCTGTCGTGCGGGATGGTGATGGCGTTCGGCTCCATCGTGATGACCAAGTTCGCCGTCGTGCTGGGCGTGCCGCCTGCGATTGCGATTATTTGCGGCATCGGCGCGAGTACGCTGTTCGGTTTGCTCAACGGTCTGCTGATCACGCGCATCAAACTGCCCGCTTTCATCGTGACACTCGGCACATTGAACATCGCGTTCGCACTCACGCAGCTCTACTCGAACGCCGAGAGCGTGACGAATCTGCCCAATGCGATCATGTTCTTTGGCAACACGTTCAGCATCGGGCCTGCAGAAGTGACATACGGCACGGTTCTCACATTGCTGATGTATCTGGCGACGTGGTTCGTGCTGCGCGATACGGTTCCGGGTCGACATCTCTACGCGCTTGGCAATAACGCGGAAGCGGCGCGCCTGATGGGCCTGAAGTCGCAACGTATCCTCGTCACAGTGTATTCGCTGGCTGGCGTGTTCTATGGCATCGCCGCGCTGCTTTCGGTATCGCGTACCGGTGTCGGCGATCCGCAGGCCGGACAGACCGAGAATCTCGACAGCATTACGGCAGTCGTGCTCGGTGGAACGAGTCTCTTCGGCGGACGCGGATCCATCGTCGGCACTTTGCTTGGCGCGCTGATCGTCGGTGTATTCCGAAACGGACTGACTTTGATCGGTGTCTCTTCGGTGTATCAGGTGCTGATCACGGGCATTCTCGTGATTCTCGCCGTTGCCGCCGACAAACTGTCACATCGCCGCTAACGCGACCAGGAGCCTGCCATGTCGATCCCTCAATCTGCTTCGGCCGCCACGCCTGTTCTGCAGGCGCGCGGACTCATCAAGCGCTACGGCTCGGTTACCGCACTCGACGGTTGCGATTTCGAAGTGCTGCCCGGTGAAATTCTTGCCGTTATCGGCGACAACGGTGCCGGAAAATCCTCGCTGATCAAGGCGCTTTCAGGCGCGACCATCCCTGACGAAGGCGAGATGCTGCTCGACGGTGTGCCCGTCAAGTTCCGCAGCCCGCTCGATGCACGCGCGCAAGGCATCGAAACGGTCTATCAGGATCTCGCTGTCGCGCCTGCAATGAGCATTGCGGAGAATCTCTTCCTTGCACGCGAACTGGTCAAGCCGGGCTGGCGCGGCTCGATCTTCAAGATGATCGACAAACGCCGTATGCTCGAAGAAGCAACCGCACACATGAAAGGCCTGCAGATCGGCATCCGCTCGATGCGGCAGGCAGTCGAAACGCTATCTGGCGGACAGCGTCAGGGGGTGGCCGTGGCGCGTAGTGCGGCGTTTGCACGGCACGTCGTGATTCTCGATGAACCGACCGCGGCGCTCGGCGTGAAGGAAGGCAACATGGTGCTCGAACTGATCCGGCGCGTGCGGGATCGCGGGCTGCCCGTTATCCTGATCAGCCACAACATGCCACACGTGTTCGAGGTCGCCGACCGCATCCATATCCAGCGGCTTGGACGGCGCGCCGCGCTCGTGAACCGGGCGGATATCCATATGTCGGAAGCAGTCGCGATCATGACGGGCGCAAAAGAAGCTGATGTGAAGGCCATCGCATGACGTCGATCCTGACAGCCGGTGCGTGACGATGGATAACGCCCCACGTTCGCCGCTCAAGCGCCCGGTCGGGTCGAACCAGGTCGGCATGCGGCAGTTCAACGAACGGATCGTGCTGCAGGCGATACGGCTGCACGGTCCGTTGCCGAAAGCCGATGTGGGACGTCTGACGCGTCTGTCGATGCAGACGGTATCGATGATCGTCGACCGTCTGATCGACGACGGTCTGCTGGCCAAACAACCCCGTGTACGCGGGCGTATCGGGCAACCCTCTGTGCCGATCGCGTTGCGTCCAGACGGCGCATTCACGATCGGCATCAAGGTCGGGCGGCGTAGCCTCGATGTGCTGGCAATGGATTTCATGGGGAATGTGTGTAGCCGCGACGTGTTCGAGTACACGTATCCGGATCCAGCGATGCTCTTCCCCGCGCTGGAAGCCCGACTCGCGCGGACCAACGCGGCCCTTGGCGCACACGCGAAAAAGATCGTGGGTGTCGGCGTTGCGGCGC
Source organism: Paraburkholderia sp. GAS42 (assembly GCF_050436565.1). Classification (NCBI taxonomy): domain Bacteria; kingdom Pseudomonadati; phylum Pseudomonadota; class Betaproteobacteria; order Burkholderiales; family Burkholderiaceae; genus Paraburkholderia; species Paraburkholderia sp. GAS42. The sequence continues at coordinate 165,918 of NZ_JBNDML010000009.1, forward strand.
CGTTGTGGCTAGGGGGATGGCGTGACTTTTTAGGCGCGCCGCCTGAGGCGCTCGAAGCATGGAACGACATCGATATCCGTGCGCGCATCGAAGCGATGACGGGCCTGCCCGTCGAGTTCGCTAAAGACACAACCGCGGCCTGTGCTGCCGAACTCGTGATGGGCCAGGGCCGGGGTATTCACAGTTTCCTGTATCTGTTCGTCGGTACGTTTATCGGCGGCGGGCTCGTCATAGATGGCCGTCTGCACGGCGGTCCACATGGCAACGCAGGTGCAGTGGGATCGATTCCGCTTGCGCGCACGGAGACGCAACCTGCGCGTCAGTTATTGCATGCGGCTTCGGGCTTTGTTCTCGAACAGATCTTCAGCGACGCAGGCGCGCCACCTGCAGCCGCACACGATCATCGCGCACTGGGCCCGGACCTCTGGCGATTGACGGAACAGTGGCTCGACTCGGCATGCCCCGCCATCGCGTCAGCGCTAACGAACGCGTCGGCACTGCTCGATCTCGAAGCGGTGGTCATAGACGGCGAACTCGACAGGCAACTCCTGCGCGAAATCATCCGTCGCACGGAGCGTGTGCTCGATCGCTTCGAGTGGGAAGGCATGGTGCGACCGCAACTGCTGGAAGGCGCAATCGGTGCCGACGCGCGTGCGATGGGCGGTGCCATTCTGCCGCTCTATGCGCATTTCGCGCCGATGCATGAGCTGTTTCTCAAGCCGGCGGCGGAAGTCAATTATTAATCGACTTCCTTTAGCCGCTTCGGCACAGCTTCATCAGCCCTTGGTCGCGCCGAACGTCAGCCCGGCAACGAACTGCCGCTGCATCGCAAAGAACATCGCCACCGAAGGCAAGGCCGCGAGTATCGAACCTGCGGATACGAGATTCCACGCGGTCGTCCATTGGCCCTTTAGCGCTGCAACGCCGACTGTGATCGGCGCGGCCTCATCGCCTTGCGTCAGACACAGTGCCCAGAAATAATCGTTCCACACGAACGTGAACACGAGAATGCCAAGCGCCGCGAGTGCCGGACGAATCAAGGGCAACACGATGCGGAAAAACACCGTCCACTCGCCTGCCCCTTCGATACGCGCGGCTTCCACGAGTTCGAACGGCAGTTGCTTGATGAAGTTGCGCAGGAAAAGCGCGCAAAAACCGGTCTGAAACGCGATATGAAACAGGATCAGCGCACTGACCGTGTTGAACAGGCCAAGCTGCAACGAGAGATCGCGCACCGGAATCATCAGGATCTGGATCGGTACGAAGTTGCCCGCAACAAAGGTGCCGAACAGCAGCATGTTGCCGCGAAATCGATAGATCGCCAGCGCGAAACCGGCCATCGACGCGAGCGCGATCGAACCCGCCACCGCGGGAACGGTGATCAGCACGCTATTCCAGAAGTAATGCAGCATCGGCGAGGTGGTCAACGCCTCGCGATAGTTGGCAAGCAGTGTGATGTGTTCGGGCCAGCCCCAATAGTTACCGCGGGAGAGTTCGTCGGTCGAGCGCACCGAGGTGACGAGCACGGCGATCATCGGTAGCAGCCAGATCACAAGCGCAACCGGCAGCGACATCTTGTACAGCGCCCGGTTGGCCGGTTTCCATTTTTCGACGGGAAGCGGATACATGGCGATCTCCTTTACTGCTCTTCGCGCACCATGCGGCGCAACTGGAAGACGATATAGACGAGCACGATCGCGAACAGCACCACTGCAATCGCCGCTGAATAGCCGAGGCGGTAGTACTTGATCGCCTGGTCATACATGTAATAGGCCAGCACGGTCGAGCTTTCGAATGGACCGCCGCCGCTCATCACGGCGATCAGATCGAAACTGCGCAGCGCGCCGATCACCGTGACGACGATTGCCATGAACGTCGTAGGCCGCAGCTGCGGCAGCACGACGTGCCACAGCATCGCCCAGCCTTTCGCGCCTTCCATCCGCGCGGCTTCCAGCTGCTCCGCGTTAAGCGATGTGAGACCCGTCAGATAAAGGATCATGCAGTAGGCGGTCTGCGGCCACAGCGCAGCGAAGATAATGCCGAGGGTCACGTAACGCGGATCGCCCAGCACGGGCACCCCGTGCCCAATGATCACCTTGAGCAGACCAAAGGTCGGATCGTAAAACCAGCTAAAGATCAGTCCAACCACGACACCAGACAGCACAAAGGGCGCGAAAAACAGCGACTTCACGAAACGGATGCCACGCACCGCCTGGTTCAGATACAGCGCGATCGCGAGCCCCATCGGCGGCGAGAGCATGAACAGTACGAGCCACAGCAAGTTGTTCTTGAGCGCCGTATAGAAAGTCGGCGCATGGAACAGTTCGACGTAGTTCGCAAGGCCAATGAAGGTCTTTTCCGTCATGCCGTCCCAGTTGTAGAGACTCAGCGACAGCGACGAAACGATCGGCCACACGACGTAGATGGCCACCATGACGCAGGCGGGCGTGAGAAACAGAAACGCGGCGCGCCGCTGTTGCCGCGCACTCGGCGACGCTCGATGCGGTTTCGCGCGACGCGGCACGACAGCCTGCGGCACGTCGACGTCCATACGATGGGTCGGGACAGTTTTCATGACGGATTACCTCTACGGCCTCTTCAATTTGCAGCGGTGCCGGCATGCGCAACACACGCGCATGCCGGTACCGTTCAATGCTCCGCTTACTTCTTGTAGATCCGCTTCCGGGTCTGCTCGAGTTGCGCGAGGATCTCGTCGATCTTCGTCGGATCCGACATGAACTGCTGCATACCCTTCATGCCTTCGTCGGCCATTTCCTTGGTCATGTCGCGATCGTAGAACTGCGCAATGCCGCCCTTCGTATTCGACAGGATCTGGAAGCCGATCTTCGAAATCGGATCTTCCGGTTCCGGCGACTTGCTGTTAGCCGGCAGTGAACCCAGCCCCTGCGCGAGCTTCGAGCTGATATCCGGCGTTTCCATGAAGGCAAGGAAGGTATGCGCGTCAGCCTTGTTCTTCGCTTTCGACGGAATATGCAGCGATTCGACCGGACCATCTTCGGCCGTCGGCACCTTCGCATCGATGATCGGGAACTGGAAGTAGCCCATCTTCGGTTTCACGTCCGCCGGAAAACCGCCGGTAATGAACGTGCCCATCAGCATCATCGCGGCCTTGCCCTGGAACAGGAACGGCTGCGCCGCATCCAGATCGTATGAAAGCGAGTTGTCGATAAAGACCTTATCGTCGATCAGCTGCTTCCACGTCGTGTAGACCTTCTTCACGCGCGGATCGGTGTACGGCACTTCACCCGCCATCAGCTTCTGGTGAAACGCGTTACCGTTGATGCGCAGGTCGAGATAGTCGAACCATCCTGCGAGCGTCCACGCATCGCGGCCAGCCACTGCGACCGGCGTGATGCCTGCGGCTTTCAGCTTCTTGCACGCGTCGAGGAATTCATCCCACGTCTTCGGCTCGGCCGCGATGCCGGCCTTCTGGAACAGGTCCTTGCGATAGAACATGCCCCACGAGTAGTACACGGTCGGCGCGGCGTACTGCTTGCCGCTATACGACGAAGCTTCCTTCGTCGACGCGTACATGCTGTTCCAGTTGTTCTTGTTCCAGTCATTGGTGAGATCTTCCAGGAGACCACGACGCGCGTAATACGCCATCCGTTCGCCGTCATGCCAGTTCACCACATCAGGCGCGACCGTCGAGAGCCAACCTGGCAACTGCACCTTGTACGCTTCTTCATCGACGAACGACACCTTCACGTCGATATCCGGATGCGCCTTCTTGAAGTCGTCGATGGCCGATTGCCAGACGGCTCGCTGGCTCGCGCCCTTGAACGCGATGTTGACCGCGAGCGTGCCAGCCTGCGCGATGTTGCCGACGACTGTCGTCAGTCCGGCGGCAGCCAGCGCGATGCCGATCAGCCCCTTGCGTACCGCACTTTTCGTGCTTGTCATACCTGTCTCCTGATGGGTGATGGAATGTTATACGGCGCGATAAACCGCCACGCCCTGCGGTTCGACCGACGACGACCCGATCACGAAAGCATCCGCACGGACGCCGTCGATCGTATAAGCGGTATCGCCGTAGTTGAAAACGTATTTGAGCGCGCCACGCTGGCTCACGCGCACCGTATCTGCCAGAGGCACTGGGTCGAGCTTTGCGGCCTGTGCAACCTGCTGGAAGATGCGTTGCGTCAGTGCATCGTCGAAGAGGCTTGCGCAGTAATGTAGCGTGCCATGGCGCACCACCGCCGGATGACCGTCGTTAAAGCGCGCGAGTACGTCCATATTCGCGGGCACGTCGAGCAGGTCACGCCAGTGACGAGACTCGCCCCGTAGCGCCGCGTTATCGCTTTCGACCGCCACAGTCACGTTCGGACGCATCGAGTCGACACGCCATACGCGGACCGGCAGCACATCGGCCATGGCGCCCGGCGGCAGATTCGCGGGAATCTGCAGATCGCGCGTCTTGGACCCGGTGCGCGGACCGAGGACAACCTGCGCGCCGCTTGCCACGAGCCTTGCGCCGAAATCATCGGACACCACCGGCAGCGGCGGCACGACGATCATGCGATAGCCTTCAAACGAAGCATCTGACGGAATCACGTCCACGTCGAGACCGAGCGAACGAAGCGCCGAGTAATACTCGAACGCAAAACGCGGATAGTGGAAGTCAGCGGCCTGCGGATGAATCTCGAAGAGCCACTTCGCCTCGTAGTCATAGACGAGCGCGACTTTCGCACGCACCTGCGGTTCACCATCGGCGGACACCACGTCGCGGATTTCCTTCGCGACGCGTGCGGCCTCTTCGCCGCCGATATCGAGCCGGTTGTCGGGCGTATTGAGCCCGGCATGCATCTGTTCCTGCGCGAACGGCGCCTGACGCCAGCGGAAATACGACACGCAGCCCGCGCCGTGCGCAAACGCTTCCCAGCTCCACAGACGCACCATGCCCGGTAGCGGAGCCGGATTCCACAATGCCCAGTTCACCGGGCCCGGTTGCTGCTCCATCACCCAGAACGGTTGCTTCGACATGCCGCGATAGACATCGTGGTTGAACGACGCAAAATCCGGGTGACCGGTGCGCAGGAAGCGCGCCTTGATGTCAGGCGCAAACCACTGTTCTTCGAGCGCGCCGAGCGGATAGCTGTCCCACGTCGCGATATCGAGATCGGCCGCTACCTTGTAGTGATCGAACTCGGTGAAGAGCTGCATGAAGTTGTGCGCGATCGGGCGACCCGGTGAATGCTCGCGCAGAATCTCCGTCTGCATGCGATTGAAGCGCACCAGCTCGTCGGAAGCGAAACGGCGATAGTCGAGACGGTGCGACGGATGCGCCTCCGTCACCGTTCCGATCGGCGGATCGATTTCGTCGAAGCTGCGATATTCCATGCTCCAAAACACGGTGCCCCACGCCGTATTCAGCGCCTCGATGCTGCCGTAGCGTTGCGCGAGCCAGCCGCGAAAGCGCTTCGCCGCCGCAGGCGAATAACTGACAACGGTGTGGTGACAACCATATTCGTTATCGGTTTGCCAGAATTCAACTGCCGGATGCGAACCGTAACGGCGCGCCACCGCCTCGCAGATACGTCGCGATGCTTCGAAATACGACGGCGAAGAAAAATCGTAGTGACGTCGTGAGCCGAACGCACGCGGACGGCCGTCCGCGCCTACCGCGAGAATGTCCGGATGCTGGTCGATCAGCCACTTGGGTGGCGTGGCAGTCGGCGTACACATGACGACCTTCAATCCAGCTGAACCGAGCACATCGATGGCGTGATCGAGCCAGTCCCATTGATACACGCCCGGCTCCGGTTCGATGCGGCTCCACGCGAATTCGCCGATGCGCACGCGCTCGATGCCAAGCGCCTTCATGCGCGCAGCGTCGTCGCTCCACATATCCGACGACCAGTGTTCCGGGTAATAGCAGACTCCTAAACGCATGCAGCGCTCCTACGCGACCTGAGTGATGGGATGAGTCGAGGCACTCGCACGATGTGGCAGCGCGAAACCGTCCTCGGTGAAGAGATGACACGAAGCGGCGGGCACGTTGAGCGTCAGACGTTCGCCCGTGCGCACATTGATATCGCCCGGCGCTTTCGCGACCAGCACGTCGCCGCCAGGTTGATCAAGATGCAGATAACTGTGCTCGCCCAGCTGTTCGATCAGGGTGACGCTTCGCTGAATCGATTGCGAAGACACTTTAGAGGAGGTCTCACTGGTTGTACCCGCAACGATGCTGACTTCAAGATGTTCGGGCCGGATGCCAAGCGTCACGACCTGGCCGACCGTCAGCGTGTCCGCCACAACCGCTACATCGAGCGTTTCACCCGTGTGCGCAAGCGTGATCTGAGCGTATTGAGCGTTGAGCCCCGCGACGGTGGCAGGCAGAAAATTCATGCGCGGCGAGCCGATAAAGCCTGCAACGAAACGGCTCCTGGGGCGGTGATACAGTTCGAGCGGCGAGCCGACCTGTGCAATGCTGCCGTAGCGCTCTGTGTCCTTACCCGCGTGCAGCAATACGATACGATCCGCGAGCGTCATCGCTTCGATCTGGTCATGCGTCACGTACACGACGCTCGCCTTCGCAAACTGCTTGTGCAGACGTGCGATTTCGATGCGGGTCTGGCCACGCAACGTGGCGTCGAGATTCGACAGCGGCTCATCGAAAAGAAACACGCCCGGTTCGCGGACAATCGCCCGGCCAATCGCGACCCGCTGCCGCTGACCGCCGGAAAGGGCGCGGGGTTTGCGGTCCAGCAGCGCTTCGAGCTGCAGCACGCGTGCGGCTTCCTTCACCCTGCGATCGATTTCGTCTTTCGGCTTTTTGGCGAGCTTCAAGCCAAACGCCATGTTCTCGTAGACGCTCATATGCGGAAAGAGCGCGTAGCTCTGGAACACCATCGCGACGCCACGTTCCGCAGCGGGCACGTCATTCATGATCCGTCCGCCGATATGCAGATCGCCATCGGTGACATCTTCGAGACCCGCGATCATGCGCAGCAACGTCGACTTGCCGCAGCCCGAGGGGCCGAGGAACACGCAGAATTCGTTTTCGCCGATCTCCAGGTCCACGCCGCGAATCACCGGCGGGTGGTCGCCGTACGCTTTGTGCACTGCTTTCAACGAGATACTGGCCATAGCCTTGCCTCCATGTTCTAATGCATCACAACAGGAGGTTAAGCGCTTAATCAAGCGGCAGAGAAAAAGACGATTGGATCTCAATCGCCTGATCTTGCGCTGTCTCCGGTGCGTTCTGTTTCGATGACTTTATCGCGACGGCCGCCGTTGTTGCAAATGTCAGGATGTCATCCCACATGTTGCTAGACCGTCAACGCTTATGACCACGCTGAACGAAGTTGCCACGCACGCCGGCGTCACGCCTGCGACGGTGTCCAACGTATTGCGCAACCGCGGACGGGTCGGCGCGGCGACGCGCGAACGTGTACTGCTGGCGATCAAGCAGCTCGGCTATCGCCCTCACCTCGCGGCACGCGCGCTCGCCGAAGGCCGCGCCCCGACGTTTGCGCTGATGGTATCGAGCATCGCAAATCCGTTCTACCCGGAATTTACCCTTGCTGCCGAACGGGCCGCGCGCACAGGCGGCCACTTTCTGATCGTCTGCAATACCAACGACGACAAGGAAACCGGCCGCGCGTATCTGGAGCAGATTGCGGGCACGCTGTCGGAAGGCGTGCTCGTGACGAATGCCGAACTCGTTTTCGACGATCTGCGCGCCACCGCCGAACGCGGCACGCCGGTCGTGCTGTGCATGTGGGAACGTCCCGACGATCCGCCTGATCTGCCGTGCGTGGCGGTCGACTTTCGTCTCGCAGGTGCGCTCGCCGCACAACATCTGCTCGACCTCGGCCATACGCGCATTGGTGCGCTGGTCGGCAGCAAAAGCTGCCACGGCGACCGCTCGCCTTTCGGCATTCATGGCGCACGGCGTGAGGGATTCGTCGAACGAATCAACGCTAATGGCGAGGCCCGGATCGTGGCCGAATTCACCTGCGAAGCAGACACGATACGCGGCGGCTATGACGCAGCGCTGAAACTGCTCGAAGCGCATCCCGACGTCACCGCGCTCTTTGCAACGAACGACCTGCCTGCGCTCGGCGCGATGCACGCAGCGGCCGATACAGGATTGTCGGTGCCCGATGACCTGTCGGTTGTCGGCATCACCGACATTCAGCTCGCGCGCGATTCGCGCCCTGCACTATCGACCGTCGCCGTGCCAACGGAAGAAGCCGCACGCATGGCCGTCGACCTGTTGCGTGAACTGATCGACCGTGCGCCGCGCGGCTCACGCGGCAACGCCGGCGACACGCCGATTCGGGTGACTTCCGCGCCCGTGATGGTGCCGCGCGCGTCCACCGCGCCGCCTCGCACACGCAATCAACGCACGCGTTCGAGCTTGCGCAGGCGTTGAATGAATTGCTGCGCGGGCGGCGAGAGCACCCCGCCTTTGCGCGTGACGATGCCAAATGTCGGCGAAGGCGACTTCAGCGCGACAGGAAGAATGCGCAACATCTTTTGCCGCACGAATAGCTGGGCGATGTCGGTGGGCAATAGCGCAACCAGATCGGTACGCTGCTGGAGCAGCGCGACGGTGACGAACGTCGACGCAGTCGAAATCGGATTCGCCGGCATGCTGATTCCCGAAAGATCGAGTTCGCGCTCCAGCAGCGCATGCAACGGCATGTGGCCCGGATACGTGATCCATCGATAGTCGCTCAGGTCATGAAGGCTGAGTTCCTTGCGCACGATACGCGGATGATCGTAGCTGACCACCACCGAAAGCGGTTCATCACCCAGCGATTGATAGTGATAGCGTGAAGGCTCGTCGCTGACAATCGAGCGGCCGATCACCAGATCGAGCCGCCCATCGTCGAGCAGCATCAGCATGCGCGCGCTCGTATCTTCGACAATCTCCACCGACAGGTTCGGCAGACTCGCGTGCAGTTCATCGAGAACAGGCACCACGACTTCGGGAATCGCCCCCATGATCGTGCCGATCGCGAGCCGGCCGCCCTTGCCGGAGCGAATCTCCGCCATGTCGTCGCACAGGGCGGTCAGGTCCGTCGCGACAAGCCTTGCATAGCGAATCACGCAATGGCCAAACTGGTTCACGATCAGCCCGTTTTTCGCGCGCTCGAACAGCGGCGCTTCGAGCATCGACTCCAGTTCGTGCAATGCCTTGCTCGCCGCCGACTGGGTCATCGACATCACGCCGGCGGCCTTGTGCAGCGACTTGTGATCGTCGAGCGCGATGAGCAACTGAAGCTGCTTCATGCGCAGCCTCGACATCAGCACGTTCAGCGTGTTTTTCATGTGAGTCGTAAAAGTGATCGCTGGATGGAAACAATTCACTATACAGCGTGCCAGAGCGGCTCGTATAGTCGGCGGTGGAGACAACAGAAAACCGCGCTGCAAACCGCGCAGGAACCCGATCATGAACTCGAACACCATGCAAACGCCGTACCGCGGCGTATTCCCCGTAGCACCCACGATCTTCGATGAAGCCGGTCGCCTCGACCTCGATGGGCAGCGCCGCTGCATCGATTTCATGATCGACGCGGGCTCGAACGGCATTTGCATCCTCGCCAATTTCTCTGAGCAGTTCGCGCTTTCCGACGACGAGCGCACGACGCTGATGCACGCGATACTCGAACATGTCGCGGGACGCGTGCCGGTGATCGTCACCACCACGCATTTCAGCTCGCGCGCGTGTGCGCAACGTAGCCGTAGCGCGCAGGATGCGGGCGCGAACATGGTGATGATCATGCCGCCGTATCACGGCGCGACGATCCGCGTCGGCGAACGCGGAATCTTTGAATTTTTCAGCACCGTGTCGGACGCGATCGATATTCCCATCATGATTCAGGACGCGCCCGTCAGTGGCACGGCGTTGCCTGCGCCTTTTCTCGCGAAGATGGCGAAGGAAATCGCTAACGTGTCGTACTTCAAGATTGAAACGCCGCAGGCAGCCAGCAAGCTGCGCGAACTGATCGCGCTCGGTGGCGATGCGATCATCGGCCCGTGGGATGGCGAAGAAGCCATCACATTGATGGCCGATCTCGACGCTGGCGCGACAGGCTCGATGACGGGCGGTGGATATCCCGACGGCATCCGTCTGATTCTCGATGCCTATGCCTCAGGCGACACTGAACGCGCCGCGCAGTATTATCAGCAGTGGCTTCCGCTCATCAACTATGAAAACCGTCAGGGTGGCCTCGCGTCATGCAAGGCACTGATGAAGGAAGGCGGCGTGATCGCCTGCGACGCCGTGCGTCATCCGTTGCAACCGATGCATCCGGAAACGCGCGCCGGTCTCATCAAGATTGCGCGCCGCCTCGATCCCGCTGTGCTGAGCTGGGGCAAGTAACCTGCATACGCGCCACGCGCGAGACGCCTTCCGCCTTCGCGCAATCTGGTCAAGCCAGTTAACCCCTCCGAAAATTGGCCTGACCTTCTCACCCCCGACGAAATACGACGCGGCGCACCACTGAAAACCTGCGCGGCGCCCTCGTCAACCCTATGTAGGCCGCCCGGCAAAACTTGAGTAACATAGCCGCGCATGCCATCCCTCCTTTCTCCATGAAAGCCAACTCACCAGAACTGGCGCCGGAATCACTCGTCGCGTTGCTCGAGCGTGTCGCCGGTGAGGATGCTTCGGCACTGCGCGAGCTCTACGACGTCGCGTCGCCGAAACTGTTTGGGCTCGCGCTCCGTATATTGAGCAGACCCGAGTGGGCTGAAGAGGTGCTGCAGGACAGCTTCGTCAATATCTGGCGCTATGCGGGCGATTACCGCCGTGGCCTGTCAGCGCCGATGACGTGGATGTCCGCCATCGTTCGAAACCGGGCGCTCGACCATCTGAGACGGGTAAACGCGATGGAAACCGAATGGAGCGATGCGTTGGACGATCTTGTCGCCTCGAGCGACCCAAACCCAGAAGAACTATCGTCGATGAGTATCGAAGCGCGTCAACTCGCCCATTGCATGGACACGCTCGAACCGATGCAGCGGCAGGCCGTCGCGCTCGCCTATCTGCGCGACCAGAGCCATAGCGAGATCGCTCAGGCGCTCACCGTGCCGCTTGGCACCGTCAAGTCATGGATCCGGCGTGGGCTGCAGAAGCTCAAAACCTGCATCGGGGGTCTGTGATGGATCTGCACCGATACCCTGAAACGGTCGACATGCTGGCGGCAGAATACGTCGTAGGGACACTGCGCGGAGGCGCCCGTCGCCGGCTGCAGCGCTATGCCGAACATGATCCGGCGATTCGCCGCGCCGTGTCGGATTGGGAAAATCGCCTCGCGCCAATGGCTGGACTCGCGCCGGCGCGCATGCCGCCGGGCCGCGTCTGGCAGGCCATCGAGGAACAGCTGGGATTCGCCGCGCGGCGTCAGCTCGAAGCGCGCGCCGCCGAGGCCGCGCGGCCCGAACCGCGTTCGTGGTTCGACAACCTCGCCTTCTGGCGCGGCTGGGCAATCGGCATCACGGCGTTTGCTGCAATCGCGCTGGTGCTGGCGGTGCGCGGTCTGCTGCCGCCTGGTCCCACCCAGCCTGCGCAGCCGCCGACCGTCGCGCAGCAGCCCGTCCCCGCCATCTCGCACGTCGCCGTGCTGAGCAACAAGGATGCGCAGGCGGTCATGCTGATCTCGTGGGACTCGGCTCATTCGTCCGTCAAGCTGCATCGCCTGAGCGATGCCGCGCCGCCGTCCGGCAAAACGATGCAGTTGTGGGGCTTGCCTGCGAGCGGTCATCCGGTTTCGCTCGGCGTGATGCCGGATCATGGCGACGCCACGATGCCGGCCGGCCAGCAGCAGCCAAAGCAATATCCGGCGCTGGCGGTGTCGATCGAACCATCGGGCGGCTCGCCAGATCCAGACGGCCCGACCGGGCCCGTCGTATTCAGCGGCAAGCTGCTGCCGGTCTCCTGAACCCATGTTGAGCGTCCGGCGCGCGCTTGCCGCGCGGGACGCATGAATCCTTATGCAAAGTTTTTACGAAGCCACCGTTACGCGTCCCGAGCGCGCGCGTCTGACCGGCAGACGCAGCGCGGAAGTGTGTATCGTCGGCGGCGGACTGGCGGGGCTGTCGACGGCGCTCGGACTCGTCGAGCGCGGCATGCGTGAAGTCGTCGTGCTCGAAGCGAAGCAGGCGGGCTTCGGCGCGTCGGGGCGCAACGGCGGCTTTGTGTTCGGCGGCTACAGCCTCGATTGCGCCGACCTGCTGAAAGCGCTCGGCCCGCAACGCGCGCGCGAACTCTATACGCTCACGACCGATGCCGTCGACCTGATGCGTGAGCGCATCCGGCGCTATCACATCGACTGCGATGCGACGCACGGCGGCGCGATTCTCGCGAACTGGTTCGATGAGCCCGCGCGGCTCGAAACACAACGACGTCTGATGAAAGCGTCGTTCGGCGTCGACTGGGAACCGCTTTCCGAAGCGCAGCTCGCCTCACGACTGAAGACGCGCCGCTATCACGGCGGTCTGCTCGAACACAACGCGTTTCACTTTCACCCGCTGAAATACGTGCTCGGCGTCGCGCGTGCCGCTGTTGCGGCCGGCGCCGATATCTACGAGCAATCGCCGGTGGTAAGCCTTGAGCGTCAGGGCAGCGGTTTTCTCGTCAAAACGGCTGACGGCGTCATCGAAGCGAAGCACGTAGTGATGGCCGGCGGCGGTTATGCACGCAACGTGTATCGCCAGGTCGAACGTGCGGTGTTGCCGATCGCCACCTACGTCATGGCCACCGAACCGCTCGGCGCACGTCTGAAAGACGCGATCGACTGCACGTCGGCGATCTACGACACGCGCTTCGCTTTCGATTACTACCGCGCGCTGCCCGACACGCGGATTCTGTGGGGCGGCCGCATTTCGGTGCTGGACCGTCAGCCCGATGCGATCGCACGTCTGCTTCGGCACGATCTGTTGAAGGTGTATCCGCAGTTGCACGACGTGCGCATCGATTACGCGTGGGGCGGCCTGATGAGCTACGCGCGACACAAGATGCCGCAGATCGGTCAGAGCGCCGACGGCGTCTGGTACGCGGTCGGCTTCGGTGGACATGGCATGGCGCCCACCACGGTCTCGGGCGAACTGCTCGCGGCGGCTATTTCCGGCGAGCGTCCGGTTCCCGAAGCGTTCAGCCATTTCGGCCTGACGCGCACGTTCGGCGCGCTCGGTCTCGCGGCCGCACAACTCACCTACACGACGATGCAGGCACGCGATGCATTCGCCGCGCGAAATACGTCGAGCAGTTGAAGTCCCGCAATAGTTCAATTGAATCTGACAAATTCAGTCAAATACTTCGACATCCTGATTATTATCAACCGCTCGTCGTATCGGCTTTGACGGCACTGCAGTGCACGCATGACAGTACCTACGGCAGTACCTGTCCGCGCAGTCCTTTCAAAGAACATACAACGAGAACCTGAAGATGCCGAATACAAGAAAGTCATCCGCCCCGCCCGCCCCTCACGTCCCCCAAGCCCCTCACGCGGCGTCTCACGCAGGTAAAAGCTCAGCGACCCACAATCGCTACCCAATCGTGCTCGTTCACGGCATGTGCGGCTGGGGCCGCGACGAAATCTTCGGGCAGCATTTCCGATACTGGGGCGGTGCCAAAGGCGACATCCAGGAATATCTGAACAGCAAGGGTTACGAGACCTTCACGGCTTCGATGGGACCACTGTCCAGCAACTGGGACCGCGCCTGCGAGCTGTACTACTTCATCCGGGGCGGTGTTGTCGATTACGGCGCCGTTCACTCCGCGCGTTACGGTCACGCGCGTTACGGGCGCAGCTACCCTGGTGTCTTTCCGCAATGGAGCGAAGCGCACAAGGTCCATCTGATTGGTCACAGCATGGGCGGCCCTACGGCGCGCACCCTGATCCAGCTGCTCGAACACGGCGATCCCGACGAGGCCGCATTCACGCCCGGCTCGCACGAAGCGCCCACGTCTGACCTGTTCAAGGGCGGAAAGAAATGGGTGCATAGCCTCACCTCGGTCGCGGGTGTACAGAACGGCGCGCTCACCGCCGATGACTACGACAGTTTTCCGCTGGTTCTCAGAGATATTTTTTATAGCGCCGCAACACTGGCTGGCCTGGGCGGCAAGGAACCGTTTTTCGATTTCAACCTGCAGCATTGGGGTCTCATGCGCGAGGAAGGAGAGGGTCACGAGGAATATATCCGGCGCGCCCTGCAAAGCCGCGTCTGGAAAACCAATGACGGTTGCATCTATGATCTGTCGACCGTCGCGGCGCATTTCCAGAATACATGGGCGACAACGTCGGACAACGTTTACTACGCGTCGTACGCGATAGACGGCACGTTTCCCGGTCCGCAAGGCATTCGCGTGCCGACGCCCAACATGAATCCGCTGTTGAAACCAACCGGCGCGGCGGTTGGACTGAACGAAAAAGACCTCGGTGGCGGGTTTGCCGCGTGGCGCCCCAATGATGGTCTCGTCAGCGTGCCTTCAGCGCAATTTCCGCTCGGACATGCCCATGCGTTTATCGAGCCGGGCAAGCCGTTCGAACCGGAAAAAGGCGTCTGGTACGTACACCCAACCCTGATGGGCAAGGATCATTTCAATATCGTCATGCCGATGCACGAAGTCACAATCGACGAGTTGAACGCACTCTACGAAGGGATCGCTCAATACAACCACGCGTTGCCCGCCTGACGCACGCGACATCCGGCAAAAGCCCGACGCTGGTCATTTCAGCAACGACTGGAAGTGCGTGAACATTCGCTCAGCGTCAGGTTCGAGCCTGGTGGAGCGCAGGGTTGCCGAAAGGCCTCCCGGGCCGCGCCCGATATAATGACGGTTAATCCGCACCATCGCTGCTGCCCGTGTTCACGCTGAAATCCGGCTTGACGGCGCCATCCTGGCGCCGCGAACACAGCCCGCGCGGACTGAAAAGGCCAGGAGAGTCATGAAGAAATTTGCCGCAACCCTGTCGATCCCTCTTTTTCTCGCTGCCTGTGCGCAGTTCCAGAATCCGGATGCCGGCGAACCGGTCTCCGACCATCCGACACAACGCTCCGTCAGCGATGTAATCGATTGCCTGACCGGGCAGGCCCAGAAACACAACGCCCAGTTCAAGACGACGCCGATTCCGCAAGGCGCGATGCTCGACTTCGGTGATTCAAATATTGTGAAGGTCCGCAGCGACAACGGCGCAACACAGTATCGCTTCTACGCGGGCCAGCGTCACATGG
Source organism: Paraburkholderia sp. GAS42 (assembly GCF_050436565.1). Lineage (NCBI taxonomy): Bacteria > Pseudomonadati > Pseudomonadota > Betaproteobacteria > Burkholderiales > Burkholderiaceae > Paraburkholderia > Paraburkholderia sp. GAS42. The sequence goes on from NZ_JBNDML010000009.1 coordinate 181,131, forward strand.
ACAACCTGTGGCTCGAAAGCGCGAGCAAGAGCTGCGCGCCGTGACGCCGGAGGCGGCATGAACCGGCGATGTACGCAGTGGCAAGCGGTCGTGACGGGGCTGTAAGCGCCGGTAATTTGTGCCGGCTCACGTCGGCAGACGCCCCGCGTCGCCTTAATAATCGTTTAAGAAACGATCCGTAGTATGAATGGCACGCCAACGTAGACAAGGTGCGCCCAATGAACGATCGCAACACCAGACAAGATGAAGCTCCTGCCGCCACGAAGCGGCCAACGATCCTGCGCCGGCTGCTGAGCCATCACGAACTCGCCACGCTGCTGCTTCTGCTGCACGCACCGGTCGACGCGATGGCCAAGCCCGAAATTCCCGGACTGCAGGAAGCGGGCCTCGTCGAACAGGTCGCGTCTTCAGATGCGAGTGCGCCGCGCATCCGCTTGACGCCGGAAGGCAACGCGATTCTGCGGGGATTGGGCGTTAAATAGGCGGCAGGTCAGGTTTTACGCGCTGATTGTCTACGTTAGCGCGTTCAGGCGGGCGAGCGCCGCGGAAGTGACCCACCCATCACGCCTGCCACACCGCATAGCCCGCTTCGCGCAGTCCAATTCCCAGTTCCACTTCCATATCCGCTGCGCCGTCATACGGCATCGGATTGAACACCTCGTACAAATGCGGCAGCAGCCGCAAGCCATAGTCGCGCACGAAGCGGTTCGACTGAACGCCCGCCTTGTGCCGGTCGAAGCGCAAATCCGGGTCGAGCCCCGTCATTCCTACATACACGCACGGTTTGTCGAAACGGTAATCCGGATTCGCGCGGCGAAAGCGCGCCTCGTTCCATACGGTTTCGTCGAGTTCGACGACGTACACGTAATAGTGATAAGTCTTCTTCAGACGCGCCATGTGCCGCCGTGTCAGCTGCGTGCGGTGCCGTGCAGCAGCATCCGGTATTCGGTCGGCGTGATGCCGACCGTCGCCTTGAACTGTCGCGTGAATGCGCTGTGATCGGTGTAGCCGCAGAGCGCGGCGACGTCGGTGACCTTGTCTGTGGTGACGAGCAGCGCGGTGGCTGCGTCGAGGCGCGTTTTCAGCAGCACCTGTCGCGGGGTCAGGTGAAACACCTTGTGAAAATACCGTTCGAGCTGCGCGACGGACATGTCCGCCATCACCGCCAGCTGCTTGAGATTCAGCGGCTGCACATAATTTTCCTGGATGTACTGCACCGTTGCCGCAAGCTTGCTGTACGCGGGATGATTGCTTTCGTCGGCCTTGAGGTCGCGCGAAATGCCTGCGAGGCCCACAACGTGTCCTTCCGGATCGCGCAGCGGCTGCTTGCACGTCAGACACCAGCCGGGTTGCCGGCCGGGATACAGATGCAGTTCGAGCTGGTCGATCATCTGGTTGCCTACGCTGATGATCGCCTTGTCCTGCGCGGTATAGATGCGGCCGAAACGGCGCGGAAACACGTCCTCCGCGGTCTTGCCAAGCAGCGCGTCCTTCTCCTTGAAGCCGCAGCGCGAAGCAAGTGTACGGTTGACGAGGACGTAGCGCGCCTGCGTATCCTTGATGAAGAAGACCACGTCCGGCATCGCATCGAAGACCGGCTCCAGCAGCGTGAAGTGCGAGAGCATGCCGGTCAGCGTCGCGGCGGCCGGCTCGAGCGTTGCTGCCAGCGTGTTCATCGTGCAGGTCCAGTGGTGTCGGTAGTGATGCGAAGGGTGGCGTCCGGTCGATTATAGAGCCGCACGGTGTGTGGAAAAAATCGGTGGGCAAAAACGGATTGGCGCTTGCCGGCTCTAGCTGACGCGTGGCGGTTCGTCTTCGTCAATCGCGGTCATTAGCGTCGCGATCTGCGCGGGACTGAACGGCGGACGCGGTTGGGCCGCATCCCAGCCGAACCAGGTCTGCGCGGCCGCACCGCAGATGCGTCCCTGACACGCGCCCATGCCGCAGCGGGAATGCAGCTTCGCATCGCGCCAGCTTGTGTGCGTGCGGACTTCGCCAGTCGTGACATCTTCGCAACGGCACAACAGCGTATCGTCGGATGGAACGGCGCGCGCCGCTTCGGTCAGCGCGAACGCGTTCTCGACGCGGGCGGCGAAGCGTCGCCAGCGATTACGTTGTGCGTGCAACGAAGTACGGGATTGGGCGGCATTGCCGGCGGCCGCGAGGCCCGCAATCCGCCCTTCGATTAGCGCCAGCTCCATGCCGCCGATGCCTGTGCATTCGCCCGCCGCGAGAACACCTTCGATCGACGTGCGCTGCGCATCGTCAACAACAATTGCGCCCGCGGAATCCAGCGTACAGCCGAGCGCCTGAGCGAGCGTCACGTTCGGCACGAGCCCGTAGCCACATGCGATGCGATCGCATGCGAGCGTCTCTTCTGTGACACCGCGCCGGATGACGACCGCTTCGACGCGCCCCTTTCCCCGTGCCTCTTTCACCACACTATTCGTCCAGTAACGCAATCCTGCGAAACCGCGCGTCAATTGCGCGGCCTGCAGCAGTTTCGACGGCGTAATCGCGAGCGACATGCCGAAGCGTGCGATAGAAGCCGCCGATGCCTGCTCAACCACCGCCATGACATGCGCGCCCGCGTCGCGCGCGCTCGCGAGCGCGGCGATCAACAGCGGCCCGCTGCCCGCGATGACGACGCGTTCGCCACGCACAGGCGTGCCGCCTTTGATCAATGCCTGCAAGGCGCCCGCGCCAGTCACGCCCGGCAACATCCAACCCGCGAACGGCAGGAACCGCTCGCGCGCTCCCGTCGCCAGAATCAGTCGGCCATAACGCAATGTGACGCCGCCCTGTGCCGCCGATTCGAGCAGCAATCCGCGCCCGGGCAATGGCGCGACGACGCGCGTCGAAGGCCAGAGACAGACCTCCTGAAGTTCGTTCAACGTTGCGATTGCGCTTTTCAGCGACGCGCCCGGTGGATGCAATGGGCCTTGCCGCCAGACCTGTCCGCCGGGGCGCGGGTTGTCATCGAGAACGGCGACGCGCGCGCCCTGCGCCGCAGCTGCGCATGCAGCTTCCAGCCCGGCAGGACCGGCCCCCACGATCACGACGTCGTAGCGCTCCATCATCGCGACCCCGTCGTCTCGATGACCAGGCCGTCACGGCACAGCGTCTGACACGCCAGCACATGCGCGCGGCCATCGATCGTCACGCGGCACTCCTGACACACACCCATGCCGCACAGTGGCGCGCGCGGCTGGCCGCTTACGGAAGTACGCGAGCAGCGCGTACCGGCAATAGCAAGTGCGGCCGCGACGGTTGCGCCTGCAACGACGCTGATCTCGTCGCCATTCACCGTCACGTGAATCAGCGCGGCGCTTACGTCAGACATGGTGGCTTCCCTGCTCGAATCGCGATGGCAGATACGGCTCGACTGGAATCGGTGCCTCGCTCCGCGTGACCTGCGCTGCGAGTATTTTCGCGGTCGCAAGCGATGTCGTCACGCCAAGGCCTTCGTGTCCGAGCGCGAGCCACACGCCGGGCGCCATATCGCCTGCCGGCCCGATCAGCGGCAGGCCATCGGGCGACGCCGCGCGAAACCCTGTCCATGCACGTATGCCATTGAGCGACGGCAACGCGGGCAGGTAGCGCGCCGCGCGCCGCAGCATCTGCGCGAGTACGGACATCTCGACAGCAGGGTCGACCGTATCGAACTGGCGTGAAGAGCCGATCAGCAGTTGCCCCGTCGGACGCGGCTGCGCATTGAATGCGACCGACGTGCCGGTCGCGTGGTGCGCGCTCTTGATGTAGCCGAGTTCCAGCAACTGATGCTGGATCAAACCGGGATATCGGTCCGTGATCAGTAGATGACCCTTCTTCGGCTGCAGTGGCACCGAAGACACAAGATGCGGAGCAGCGATCCCGCTTGCGACGATCACATGCGCCGCACTGACGCGCTCGCCGCTGGCTAACGTGACGTGCTGGGCGTCGACCTTCACCACCTGGGTATTGAGCCGAACGCTGATCTTCGCTGCATGTGGTGATTGCGCGAGCAACCATTCGGCGACGGCCGGCGCATAGACGATGCTGTCGTGTTCGATACGCAGTCCGCCCGCCATCGAAGGCGCTAGCGCCGGTTCGCACGCACGCAACGCGGACGCGTCCAGCAGCTGGGCCCGAACGCTCTGCGCCGCAAACGCGTCGTGCATTGCACGCGCGGCGTCGTACTCCTCGTCGTCGGAAGCGACCCAGAGCGTGCCGCAACGCGCAAAAGCATCGCGTGTGCGCAGATGCGGCGCAAGTTCGAGCCAGAGGTTGCGCGAATAGCGGCTCAGCGCAAACTCCGCCGGCGAATCGTTCATCACGACAATGTGGCCCATGCCGGCCGCCGTCGCGCCGCCGCCGATGCCGCCCGCGTCGATCACTTCGACCTGCATGCCGCGTGCCGCCAGTTCCGCCGCGCAGGCAGCGCCGACAATGCCCGCGCCGACGATCACCGCGTCTGCCGTCATTGCGTCCGGATGCCCCACGCGAACGGATCGCGCTCGTCGAAGCACAGCTTGCCTTCGGCCATGATGTGCGCGTGGCCCGTAATCGTCGGTATGACTGTAATGCTTTCATCCCCTGCGCGCCAGCTCGCTTCGAACACGCTGCCGATGATGCTTTCCTGACGCCACACCGCCCCTTCCGCGAGCTTGCCGTCTGCCGCGAGGCACGCAACTTTCGCGCTCGTGCCGGTGCCGCACGGCGAACGGTCGTATGCGTTTCCGGGGCACAGCACGAAGCTGCGGCTGTCGTTGCCCGTCTGCGATGGCGGCCCGAAGAGTTCGATGTGATCGATCAGCGCGCCGTCGGCGCCCGTGACATTCGCGGCGATCAGCGCATCGCGGATCGCCGAGGTGAACGTGGTGAGTTCCGCGATATTGGCCGGCACCAGCGTGCGTCCGTGATCGGCGACGAGGAAGAACCAGTTGCCGCCCCAGGCGACGTCGCCCGTGAGCGGGCCGTATTCCGGCACATCGACCGTCACGGCGCGGCGAAAGCGATACGCGGGCACGTTGCGCACCGAGACGCTGCCGTCGTTGTTGAGCGTGGCCTCGACGACGCCGACGGGCGTTTCTATCCGATGCTGGCCCGGCCCGATGCGTCCCATATGCGCGAGCGACACAACGAGGCCGATCGTGCCGTGCCCGCACATGCCGAGATAGCCGACGTTATTGAAGAAAATAACGCCGGCCGCGCTTTCGGGATCGTCCGGCTCGCACAGCAGCGCGCCCACGACAACGTCCGAGCCGCGCGGCTCGGTGACAATGCCCGCGCGCCAGTCGTCGAAGCGCGTACGCAACACGTCGAAACGCTCCGCAAGCGTGCCGTTGCCGAGATCCGGGCCACCCGACACCACAAGGCGGGTCGGTTCACCGCCGGTGTGCGAATCAATCACGTTGAGGGTTTTCATGTCGCCATATTAGGAACGCGCCTGCCGCCAGTCTTGGTGACATTACGCTCGGATTGTGACGATTTCAGCATAGTCATTCCGCACAGCCGGTCGCTGGTACGCGCCGCCTCCGTTTCGTGTGCGGACCATGAGAAACACGACGTCCTGCGCTATGTTGAAACCCGCCATTCGCGCTGTCCGGCAACCTCGACACCGTGCGACAGACGCCCCGTCACGCAAACGATACAGTCATGTTTATCAGGGTTTTTACGCGAATCTCCTGTGCCGAAATCGTCATTCGATGCGCGCGAATCACGCAAGACGACAGATTTTTCCCTGCTTAAACTGCGATCGACTCATCACAATCAGGAGAGCAGTCGTGGCGCATATCTGGGAAGGCGTATTGCCCGCAGTCACCACCAAATTCAACGCGGATTTCAGCATAGATCGCGTATGGACGAAGAAGAACATCGAAGCGCAGATCGACGCCGGTGTCGACGGGATCATTGTGTGCGGCTCGCTCGGCGAAGCGTCCACGCTGTCGCTCGATGAAAAGCTCGAGGTGCTCGACATCGCCGTCGACGCATCGCGGGGCCGTGTGCCGGTGCTGCTCACCATCGCTGAAAACAGCACGCTCGACGGCTGCCGTCAGGCGGAAACCGGCGTGAAGCGCGGCGCGGCCGGTTATATGGTTTTGCCGGGCCTGCGCTATCTGTCGGACCGTCGCGAGACGCTGAACCACTTCCGCATGATTGCGGACGCGAGCGCGCTGCCGCTGATGATCTACAACAATCCGCTCGCGTACGGCGTCGACATGACGCCGGACATGTTCGCGGAAATCGCCGATGAACCGAAGATCGTCGCGATCAAGGAATCGTGCGGCGACGTGCGACGCGTGACGGATCTGATCAATGTCGTCGGCGATCGCTTCGCGATCCTGTGCGGCGTCGACAACCTCGCGATGGAAGCCGTGCTGATGGGCGCGCACGGCTGGGTCGCGGGCCTCGTGTGCGCGTTTCCGCATGAAACCGTCGCGATCTTCAAGCTGCTCAAGGCCGGCCGTATCGAAGAAGCACGCGCGATCTACCGCTGGTTCGCGCCGCTGCTCGCGCTGGATGTGTCGGCGAAGCTCGTGCAGAACATCAAGCTTGCCGAAACAATTGTGGGGCTCGGCACGGAGCCGGTGCGTCCGCCGCGCCTGCCGCTCGCGGGTGATGAGCGCAAGAGCGTCGAAGCACTGATCCGTCATTCGATCGAGACGCGTCCGACGCTGCCGAAGCTCTGAGCGTTGCGGACAGCGCTGCATTCGCGAAGCAACCACGCATCAAACAGCAATAAAGCAATCCAGCAGTCGCAGCACAACGCTTGTTACGAGACCCCGACGGAACCGCCGGGGTTCATCCACACGCAGGGGGAGTGAAAGTGAAGCTCAAGGTATTGCATATCGGCATCGCAACGGCACTGGTCTGGGGAGGCGCGCAGGCGTCGGCGACGGATGTCGTCAAGATCGGTTTCGCCGCACCGCTGACCGGTCCGCAGTCGAACTACGGTATCGACATGCAGAAAGGCGCGCAACTCGCCATCGACGATTTCAACGCAACGCATCCGGTAATCGGTGGCAAGCCGGTCACGTTCGCACTGGCATCTGAGGACGACCAGGCCGACCCGCGCACCGGCACCACCGTCGCACAACGGCTGATCGACGGCGACGTGCACGGCGTGATCGGACACTTCAACTCGGGCACGAGCATCCCCGCCTCCGATCTGTACGATCGCGCAGGTCTGCCGCAAATTTCGATGGCGACGTCGCCGCAATACACGGCGCGCGGCTACAAGACCACGTACCGTCTACTGACAAGCGATTCGCAGGCCGGCAGCATCATGGGCACGTATGTGGTGAAGAACCTGAAATACAAACGCATTGCGATCATCGACGACCGCACCGCGTACGGCCAGGGCATCGCCGACGAATTCGCCGCAGCCGTGCAGGCAGCGGGCGGCACCGTCATCAAGCGCGACTTCACGAACGACAAGGCGCTCGACTTCGCCGCGATTCTGACCAACCTGAAGGGCATGAATCCGGACGCCGTGTTCTACGGCGGCGGTGACGCGCAGTCGTCGCCGATGATCCGCAAGATGCGACAGCTCGGCATCCAGTCCGCGTTCATCACGGGCGAGATGTCGAAATCGCCGACGTTCCTCAAGGTGGGCGGCACATCGGCGGAAGGGTCGATCGTCTATATGGGCGGCCTGCCGAACCAGCGCATGCCAGGCTTCCAGGGGTTTGAATCGCGCTACAAGGCACGCTTCCACGAAGAACCGGTGACGTACTCGCCGTATTCGTACGACGGCACGATTGCGCTACTGACCGCGATGAAGAGCGCGAATTCGACCGACCCAAAGGTCTACAACGCGTATCTGGGAAAGACGAGCATCAAGGGCGTCACGTCCGACAATATCGCCTATGACCTGAAGGGCGATCTGAAGGACGCGCCCGTGACAATCTATAAGGTGCAGCAGGGCGCGTTCAAGCCGATCGACACGATTGGCGGCAAGAGCTGACCGGTCGAGCGGCCGATGAAAAAAGGCAGCGCTATGTGCGCTGCCTTTTTCATGTCTGATGATGCTGACCGCGTCGAAGCGGCTCAAGCCGCCCGTTTCGTTTCCGTCGGTTTCGACTGTTCGTTGAGCCGTTGATCCGGCCGCTGTTCTGCCCGCAGATACAGCAGCCGGTAACCACTCTTGTACACCGGCTGCAGCCGGAAGTCGTTTTCAGGTTCGATTGCGAGCAGCACACGCAGCCGTGACACATGGCTGTCGATCGTGCGGGTGAACTCGCGGAATTCGCGTCCCCACACCATCGCAAAGATGTGATCGCGCGACAGTACGCGACCGATATTCGAAAAGAACAGCGACGCCAGCCGGTACTGCGTGCCAGACAGATGAATCGGCGTGCCGCGCAGCTCCACCAGCTGGCGACGCGTATCGAAGTGGTATGGCCCAGAATATCAGGATATTCTCTTTTATTTTCAGTCTGTTAGTGCAATTTAGAGACGTATTTTGGAGGCCCAAAATGTTCACACGCGTCCTATTAAAATCAAGCACTTACGCAGGGTTTTTGAACAGGCCCACTCACGGGCAGAAGCGCTCTGCAGCACGATGCAATATCCCCTCGTCACACTGTTGGTGGTCACTGCCCCGTAGTTCGTTCGCGCAGCACAGATTGATCTCGCGTACAAGGCACTTTTGATAGAACTGGACCGGGCGTCGGCGCACTGGCTGCGTCACACCTCGGGCTCGCACCAGGCCGACGGCGGCGTCGACCTGCGCACGGTGCGCGACAATCTCGGTCACGTGTCACTGAACACCACGAGCCTTTACTTGCACGAGGAAGAGGACAAACGCCATCGCGAAACGGTGAAACGCCACCGCATGAACTGGGAGACGCCGCCTGCCGCGGAGCCCGGTCCGGCGAAGCACGACCCATGAACCCGGCTCCGGACGGTTGGCCCCGGCAATCGCGTTGACCCACAGGCCGACGGCGGCGCCGAACGACGTACCGTGCGCGACAACCTGCGCCACGCATCACTGACGAGCAGCGATCGGGAAAACCAGTTCGAACAAGAAACGGACAACAGCGACATGTTCAAGCATGCGCACCTCAACCATGGATACGACGCAGCGCAACTGGAACATTCGCACGGTTTGATTCGCCCAGCGGGCAAACCACGGTCCATCCCGGGGGCGCCTCATAACGCCGCGGAAGTAGCTCATCGCTGCATCTCTGCCCCGTCCCACGCCGGCACATCGGATCGTCGGCGCGCCTACGCAATATGGATGTGTCAATTCCTCGGGCAAGTGACTGCTCGAGTCCGCCGCATCGGGAGGTGGGCCGTACTGGATTCGAACCAGTGACCAACGGATTAAAAGTCCGCTGCTCTACCAGCTGAGCTAACGACCCGGGCTACTCCGATCCAGTCACCCCGCAAGCGCCACGTCGCCGCCCAAGGCTAGCCAATATCGATCGTGCGGCTCGCGGTTCGCTGCTGCTCCTGTTTCGGCACCGTCAACGTCAGCACGCCCTTGTCAAACTTCGCGAGAGCGTGGTCCGGATCGGCATTTTCCGGCATCGGGATCGTACGCGTGAAGGCTCCATATGCGCGCTCAAGCCGATAGCAGCCGTCCTCCTCACTGTGCACATCCTGTTTCTTTTCGCCGCGCAACACCAGCGCTCCGTCCTCGACGGTAACGGTCAGATCCTCCCGCTCCATGCCTGGCAGTTCGACGGTCACGCGCAGTATCTTCCCCTCGTCAACCACGTCGATGCGCGGCTGGAAACGCGATGAACTGAAGTCGCCAAACCATCGTTCAAGCGCGCCGCGCGCCGAGAACGGATCGTGAAAGAAATCCTCCATCGCACGCCACGGATCACGGGGGAAAAGTCGCGAAATGTCAGGCCACGGAACACGTGACGGTTCGCTGTCGGGCGGGCTTTGCGCACTGTCCGCCTCCGGCTTGCGTCCTGCACCGCGGAGAAATTTGAAAGGGTTCCACTTTTTCAGGTCGGTGTTCATCGTATGCTCCTCGATGGTCTGACAGGAGAGCCAGATGTCCATCATTGCGCTCACACTGCCACGTTTCTGCTGACGTCCCTGGACTGCCACCCGGCGGTCACCGTCGCCACGCGTTCTGCGCTCGCGAATGCACTGCTCGCAGTCAGCCTGACGGCGTGCGGCGGGGCGTCGCGCTAAGCCTTTGCGGCGACCGGCTCCCGCTGGCCCTGACGCGGCAGATACCAGTCGGCCAACAGCTGTGCATCACACCTGATGCTGATCGGCGCCAGATATCCATCGGCGACGCCTGGTCCGCCTGCGAACCGGCGCAGCGTCACAGCCCAAGTGCTGATCGTGTATTCGCGCCCCCACGAGCCGGGCGGTGGCGACCTCGTGGTCGCCATCGGCTTTTCTCCTGTCGTCGTTGCGGGTCTTGCGGGCTCAGTTCGTCTGTACCTCGATCCGTCGCGGCCGTGCTTCGTCGCGACGCGGAATCGTCAGTTTCAGCACGCCGTCCTGCAGGTTCGCATCGATCTTCGATGTGTCGAAGTCCGGGCTCAGCGAGAACGCGCGGGCGAAATGCGGTTCACGGATCTCGGCGTGCTGCAGCCGCAGACCGGCGGGCGTCGGCACGACCGCTTCGGCCTCGATATAGAGATTGCCGTCGTGCACCTTCACGTCGAGTTTGTCCTTTGTGACGCCTGGCAGGTCCGCCCACAGCGTAATGCCCTGGCTATCCTCGAACACGTCGACGGCCGGTGTGAGTGTCATCCGCCGTGCCGGCTGGTCGCCCTCGCGTCGTGCTACGGCTTTCTGGTCGCGTTCAGCAACCTGTGTTCTGTCGTTCATGGCTTGCTCCTTGAATGACTGGCGTTACTGGACGGCGATGGCCCGCGGCTTGGACGCTTCGCGCTTGCCGACGGTGATCGACAGGCAGCCGTTGGCATAGCGCGCCTGCACCTTGTCGGGGTCCGCGTTCTGCGGCAGTTCGATCACGCGCCGGAACGCGCCTGTGAAGCGCTCCTGCGCATAGGTGCGGATGTCGTCGCGGGCCTGGTCATCGCGGGTGTCACCACTGGCATCCTGCCGCGCCGGCTTGCGCTCGCCGGCAATCGTCAGCAGCCCCTTGTCGATCGACACGTCGAGCGCGGCGGCATCGACGCCCGGCGCGAACGCGACGATCTCGATCGAGCCGTCGGTCGCGCCAATGTTGATCTGAGGAAAGGCGCCGAAGCGACCGGAACGGATGCTGGAAGGAAAGCCGCCGAACAGGCTCACCATCTGGCGCTGCAGACGGTCGAACTCACTGAACAGGTCGGTTCCGGAATAGAGATCACTCATGGTCGTATCCTCCTGAACGCAGCATGGAGGCGAACGGGCCTACGCGCTCCAGCCCGCCTGCCAGCTGCTGGCAAACAGATCGAAACACGCAGCGCGCCTGATACCACCGGCGCGTCTGCCTGAGCGATATCCAAGATAGGCGCTACAGTGAAAAATTCAAGGGGTGGTGGTGAAATTCCGGTCTTGAAAATCGCCTGCCAACTCCTATTATCGCGGTGCATTGCACCGGGAACCGGAGGACACCATGGAATTCGATTCGGACTGGCTCACGCTTGGCAGACACCGCGTCCGGCTGCGCTCGACCAGAGGCTTTCCGACGGAATTGATGCGTAGCGTGACGGAGGTCGTACGCCTCGCGATCGACAACAACATGAGCGCCCGCGCGCGGCTGGTCGAGATCGTCTTCCAGCAGGAACAGACCTACGATATCGCCGTCGGCACGACCCTGATGGAAGACAGCGTCTGTGCACCCCACCTGGAGGCGGCCATCGCGGTTGTGCTCGGCCTGCTGCCGGAGCAGGTGAACATCACCGTGACGACTGTCAGTCAGGATGAAGTCAATCTGCACTTCGGCGTGTACGAGCGCATGCTGGCCGAGAAGCTGGGCGTTGTGCCGCCAATCCAGTGACCGTAGGGTGATGGCATTGCTTCGCGGCGGCAGCCGCCCCGAGGCGGGTCATAGGGCACACCCGAGCGAGCACTCGTCGGGCTTTCGTATGCTCGGCGTGAAGGCTGGCTAATAGTTGTGCTGTGAAGGGTGCGGTGTGAACCGACTCTGAACCAGACCAGCCAGCTCCGGGATGCCCGGGACTGCACAAGCCAGATGGGAGCCGCATCATGAAAAACGCTTGCAGACAATGCTCGCGTCGGCCGTGCTGGCCGCCGGCTCAACTGCTGCGGCGGTGGCCGCCGAGCCGCCCCTGAAAACGTTGCCGTTGCAACAGGACATCTGGATCACTGGCACGATCCAGCGGGGCAGCGGACAAGACGTGCCGGGCGACCATACGTCGCTCCGGTTGGACCGTCCGTCAACCTCGCCGTGCAACGACAGGGTCGTGACCGACATCGTGCTCGGCAAGGCTGGCGCGCCGGACCCTTTGCTTCTGCTGCCTTATCTGGGGCAGCGGGTCGCCGTCAGGGGGCGCGTCATCTGTCCGGGCTCCGGCATCCGTTTTACGCCGACGCCGGACTTCGTGTTTCCGATCTACTGACGGCAGGCGCGGCACGGCCGGACCAGTAACGGTCCGGGGCGATGGCATTCCCCGTCCGGTCACCCGACGACGGCCTGACGTAATGCCGGCGATCCTGCTGTCTGGACGAGCGCTGTATAGATGCTCATGTAATGCTGTGCCATGGCCCTGGCGGTGAAGCGGTGCACGAAGGCCGCACGGATTTCCGTTCGGGACAGCATGTCGAGGCGTGTCACGGCATCGACCGCTCCTGTCACATCATCGACGATATAGCCTGTCACACCGTGTGAAATCACTTCCGGTACCGAGCCCCGATTGAACGCAATGACGGGCGTGCCACATGCCATCGCCTCGATCATCACCAGGCCAAATGGCTCGGACCAGTCGATCGGGAACAGCAGCGCGCGGGCGCCCGAGAGGAATCCGGATTTCTCTGTGTCATCGATCTCGCCGACGAATTCGATATGCGGCTGCGACAGCAGCGGCTGGATCACGTCCCGGAAATACGCTTCGTCGGCCCTGTCCACCTTCGCCGCAATCTTCAGCGGCAGTCCGGCGCGGGCGGCGATCTCGATGGCGAGATCAACACGTTTTTCAGCACAGATCCGGCCGAGGAAAGCCAGATATCGCGGTTGTGCCGAAGACTGTGGCGTCAGCAGCTTTTCCGGCAGACCGTGATAGACGGTGTCGAGCCAGTTCGCGTGCGGCAACGGGACCCGCTGCGAATCTGAAATCGATACGACCGGCGCCTGCGGGAACATGTCGAACACCGGCTGCAGTTCCGGCAGATCGAGACGCCCGTGCAGCGTGGTCACGAACGGCACGACGAGCTGCGAAAACGTCGGGAACGGCAAATAGCTCAGATGGAAATGCAGGACGTCAAACGTATGGGCGACGCGCCGCACCTTCTCGAGCAGCAACAGGTGCGGGGCAAACGTATCGGAGATTCCAGGATCGAGCCGCAGGGCGTGCGGCCAGGCGGCTTCGAGATGCGCGCCTGTCCGTGAGTCACCGCTTGCGAACAGGGTGACGTCGTGCCCCAGCCCGACCAGTGCCTCGGTGAGGTACGACACCACGCGTTCCGTGCCGCCGTAGAGCTTCGGCGGCACCGCTTCATGCAACGGCGCAATCTGCGCGATACGCATCTGGCAACTCCGTTCAGGTACTTCGCGCAGACCGTGCGCGTATAAGGACGCGACAGGAGAAACGGAAACGGGCCAGCGAAACCGTACGTTGGCCCGCGCATCGACAGATCAGAACGCCGTCCTGAGCGCGGTCCTGACCTGTCTGAGGACCCTCTTTTCAGACGGGCTTCCGGGGCGTATCCTTGACGGCCTCCTTGACATCGCCCGCCTTCTTCCGTGCTGCGCCCGCCGCTTGCTGGACATCGCCCTTGACTTCCTGTTTCGTATTGCCCGTTGCGTGTCCAACCGCCTCATTCACCTTGCCCTTGACCTTCTCCGCCGTCCCCTTGACCTGATCCTTGTTCATGGCCGACCTCCAGTGCAAAACTGATCCATGGATGGGTTACCGCCCCTACTGGGCAGGCTCAACAATTTGCGCAAACGGCGTGCCTGGCCGCGCCGTTGCCGCTGCGCCATGTCGCCGTCTCCGTCCCCGCCGGACCGATAAAGTGAGTGCATTGGGGAGTACGAAATTACATTGCGTGATACAACCGGCGCGCTCCGCGCATGACGACTGTCGGCTCGCCGCAATGAGGCGCAAACTGAGAGTGGCAGGAGCGCGTGCAGTGAGCAGCATGGCTTTCGCCGCGAACGGCACGATCGCGCCTGGCGGCCCCATTCGCTCCTTCGTTGACTGACACGTAGCGAGGTCGATACGAAGTTCGCGATCGTTAAGTGCGCGCTGATGCTCGCCAACGCTTTTGTCACTGACACCCTGCGGGCCCAGGGGACGGTGCAATCGATCAACACGACCCGGGGCGATGTCGTTCAGCTGACGTCCGGATACAGGGCCTCCAGGGTCATCGGCTCGACCGTCTACAACGAGCGCACGGACACGATCGGAACGATCGACGATCTGGTTGTGAGCCCCAAAGATCGCGTGACCTACGCCATTCTGTCCGTCGGTGGTATTCCCGGTCCCGGTACCCACCAGGTCGCGGTGCCCTTTGACAGTCTGCACGTCGTCGATAAACAGATGCGTTTGCCTGGCGCCACCCGGGACTCGCTGAAAGCATTGCCCGAATTCAGATACGCGTCGCCTGGACCGCCAGGACCCAGCGTGTCAGATCCTGAGCCGCGTGACCTTGGTGCCTTCCAGCGACACGCCGGCCATCAGGCCCGCATTGGTCAGCACGAAGGCCTGTATCGGGTCAGTCGCGGTTGACGTATCGATATTGCCGTTCGCCCCGACTTTCACCACGGCGACCGTCGCGTCGGCGCCGACTGCCCAGCCATCGCTGTTGCGGAAGCGGTCGAGCGCATCCTGTGTCATGAACAGGAAAATGATTGCTTTGGACTGCGCGCCGATTTGCAGACCGAACGAACCGCCAGCCGTGCTGTAATAGCCGACTGTTTGGCCGCCAACGCGCAGCGCGCCTTCGCCGTACTGGCCGCCGCTTTGTACCGGTTACGGGAAATCAAGCGGAGCGCAGAGCTGGATAGCGCAAAGATGCTCGCGCACCGCGGATTCGTGAATTATTTGGTGGCCCGATTCATGCTGCGCTTGATGGAAACCGGCGGGAGGCCTTCATGAAAACGCGGATCTTCACTTACCTCGAATGCCCATGCGGACATCGCGGAGCCCTCATCGAAACAATAGACGCAGGCGTTTTTTCAAACGGTTGGCATAAGGCGTGGCTGCGCGGGTTGACCCATACCGGGACGTACGACGGAGAAGACCGACTGTTTGCGGAAATGAAACCCGGGTGCCCGGCGTGCGACCGGAGTCCGGGCCCGGATGATGTGGTCGGACGCAGTGAGTTGCGGGAGACCGGCGAAGTGCTGCGAAAAAAAAGCGAGTCCGAAGCGTCAGAGGCAACGCCTGGCGTCGGTTGCTGACCGGCGGGACCGGACACCCCGTGGGAGGCTTCGACGCGCCCAGCGTGACATGCAGTCGCTTCATGAAAGGTTCAGGGGGCAGACTTTCCCCGCTCGTAGTACATGCCACGCACTTTTCCCAAAGGCGCCGAAATGGACATCGACATCGACCCGTCCGACAAGCCGGATCCCGAGGTTCAGTCGTGGCTGGAAAAGCTCGGTCCGGGCCTGGTTACCGGCGCCGCGGACGACGATCCGAGCGGTATCGCGACCTATTCGCAGGCGGGTGCGCAGTTCGGCTTCAACATGTTGTGGACCATCATCATCACCTATCCGCTGATGGTCGCCATCCAGATAGTCAGTGCACGATTGGGGCGCGTGAGCGGTCACGGGCTGGCGACAAACATCAGGCGCCACTATCCCGCGTGGCTGCTCTACGGCTCCGTAGTCCTCCTCCTGGTTTCCAACACAATCAACATCGCGGCCGACCTCACGGCAATGGGCGCGGCGGTCAACCTGGTAATCGGCGGTCCAATGCGCATTTACACCGTCGCGCTTGCATTCATTTCCGTACTGCTGCAGCTCTTCGTTCCCTATCGCAGTTATGTTCGCGTACTGAAGTGGTTGACACTCGCGCTGTTCGCTTACGTGGCCACGGTGTTTGTCGTCCAGATCCCGTGGCAAACGGTGCTGGTTCGTACCTTTATTCCGCACCTGTCCTGGAAAAGCGATTACCTCACGACGGTCGTTGCTGTATTGGGTACAACCATCAGTCCGTACCTGTTCTTCTGGCAGGCTTCGCAGGAGGTAGAAGAGATGCGCGCCGAATCGGGCCAGCGTGCACTCAAGAATGCGCCTGGCCAGGGTCGGGCCAACCTGCGTCGCATTCGGATCGACACCTGGATCGGGATGGGATTTTCAAACGTGGTTGCTTTTTTCATTATCCTGACGACTGCGGCAACCCTGAATGCGCACGGCGTGACTGACATACAGACGTCTTCGCAGGCCGCTGTCGCGCTGAAGCCCATTGCAGGTCGGTTCGCTTTCACTCTGTTCAGTCTGGGAATCGTCGGCACAGGCCTGCTCGCGCTGCCAGTGCTTGCAGGATCTGCAGCCTACGCGATGGCGGGCGCGTTCAACTGGCGCAACAGCCTCGCGCTGAAACCGCAACTGGCGAAACGTTTCTACGGCATCATCGCCCTGTCGACTCTGATCGGTCTCGGGATCGGCTTTACAAAAATCGATCCCATCAAGGCGCTTTACTGGAGCGCCGTGATCAACGGAGTGGTTTCCGTCCCGATCATGGGACTGATCATGTTCATGGCAGTGAATCCAAAAATCATGGGTAGCTTCACCATTCCTACGCGCCTGCGCGTCACGGGATGGGCTGCAACGATTGCGATGGGCGCAGCCGCGCTCGCCATGTTGTGCTTCATGCTCAGCCCCTGAACGCACGATCGGTGCGGGCGCCACTGAAGCGTTCTTTCCCGTCTGCCCAAGCGCACTCCAACAGCCACGTCGCAGAGGCGACGAGGCGTTCCTAAAAAACACCAAGGAGTCAGCGGGTTTCTTCCGTCCGCTCGGCTTGTCGGGTCCACCGCGCGTTATCGCGCCGGACCGGCCATGCGCGCTTCGTGGCATTGCTTTCATGCTAGTCCAGCTGGACGACT
Organism: Paraburkholderia sp. GAS42; assembly: GCF_050436565.1. Taxonomy (NCBI): domain Bacteria; kingdom Pseudomonadati; phylum Pseudomonadota; class Betaproteobacteria; order Burkholderiales; family Burkholderiaceae; genus Paraburkholderia; species Paraburkholderia sp. GAS42. The sequence continues at coordinate 198,273 of NZ_JBNDML010000009.1, forward strand.
GGATCAGCACCTTGCGTCAGACTAACGAAATGACACCGGCAGCTGGATACGGAGAGCGCCCGCCGTTCGTATTCGCGTGTCAACGAATTGTCGAGCTGGGCCCAACTCTTGCGCACCAGTTGGTACGCTATCCCGATGCCTATTCTTTGCCTTGCAGAGAGGCGCGGTTCGCGATTTTCACACACTGGCGTAATTTACCCGTGCGGCCCGGCCGCACTCACTCGAGGAGCAGACAATGGAAACGACGAAAGGAGAAGGAACGCTACGGGAAGTTGCTGGCGACGTACAGCAAGCCGCCGGGAACCTGCTGGACAATGCCGGTGCGCAGTTTAGCGGAACAGCGAAGGAACTGGGTGGCAAAGCGCAGCAACTCTATGCCGATTTTGCGGATGTCGTACGCGAGTCTACTGTGGAGCGGCCGCTCGCAGCGCTGGCGATTGCCGCCGGCGTGGGCTTTATCCTCGGAGCGCTACACGCAGCGAATCGCACGAGGCCCGATAACGTTCGGAGCGACTGGAGAGATCGGGAGTAAGGCTATTCGCGTCTTGCCCTCAACGAGACCGAAGAGGTGCAGACGACAAGCCCCTGGCGCGCCGCCACGGCGTTTCCGCAACCAGCCAGCCCCGAGGAGTGCCGCAATGTCCATCCGTTCGAAAGTCACCAGGTGGCGAAACGTCGGCAGATTCTGCGTCGAACGAGCCACTGATTATGGTGAGCTACTCGGTGTCGAACTTGAAGAGACCAGGAAATGTCTGGTCCGCGAGTTAAGCGCACTCGTTGCCCTGGCCGTCGCTGGCCTTTTCACTCTTTCGTTTGTGTGCATTGCGATCATCGCGACGGCTTGGAGGACGCCCTATTTTCTTCCCGTGGTATGGGGCGTCGCCGCGATGTGGCTGATCGTGTCATTTATCTCCCTGCTCCTCGTTCTCGCTCAGAAACCCGGCCGCTCGCTTCATGTTCTGCAAAGGGAGATCCGGAGCGACCTCGACACGTTGAAGGAAGCGCTCAAATGAGCCGCGCATCTACCGATCGGGAAGCCGAGACTGCCATACTGCTGCGCATGGCGGCATCACGCGCAGCATTGCTTGCGGCAAATTGCACGCCACCATCAGTCCCGGCCGTGCACGGGCGGACGCGGTCTCCCGCAGTTGACGTGATCGCTTCGCTTGCGGACGCACCGCGCGTCACGCTGCTGGTTGCACTGTGCGTCGGCGCAATCGTCCTCGGACCTCGGCGCACAATCGGAATTGCCAGCCGTTCGGGGATCACCGCGTTTCTAGGCGGAACTGTCCGGAAAGTGATTCTCAGATCTGTCTGACTTGCATCCTGGGACGGCGCGGTCAGGTCAGTTCAGACTCGCCAAACGTTCCCCCACCCCGACTCAACCGCGGCCCGGCTAGCCGTTAGCCCGTTGCAGAACTCGTCGCGCCGCAAATTCGCCTGGGACGCGCTCTCTTGCGGTCATGACAGGGGGTTACGACCGGGACTGCTGCGGCATGTCTTTTGAAATCGCCGTGCGTTTTGGTTACGGAGGCAGGACGCAATTGTTTATCGCCGGTACATTAAGGTGCAGGGCTCGCGCCATTTGAAACTGGCCGCCGCCGCTACGCGTCGGCGGCTGCCAGAACGACGTGCCGGCCCTCCGCGGAAGACTACGAACCGGTCGCCGTAAAGTGCCCTGGAGATGATCATGATGTACTCTGAAAATATCAGGTGAGAACCTTTATGCGCAACGAATATGCCCGCCGGCTTGCCCTTGGAGGGCAAGACTCCCAGAGGATCGTTTGCCCGGTGGTTCAGCAAATACCGACGAACATATGCACCCCGCGCATCGGGCACGCTCCTGCCTTCGTCGTTCGGGACGCTCCCGCTGCCCGGCAAGTCTCATCGCTTTCATCGTCTTCGCGATGCCGATGTGCCGTTTAGCCCCTTTGATGTTGTTCGTAGCCACGTAAATTTTCATTCAATGCTCACCGGGTTAAGAGAGAGCGTGCAGGAAAGCGAGTCGATTACAGGAGCACGACGTTGACGCTCGTCTTTGTCCGTACGTCAATCGCCACACACGCGAACTAGATCGCACGGCGGACCGCCTTCAGAAAATTCGACATAAAGGTCCGTGTTCTGCCGTCCGGAAATACGATCGCTACCTGCTCGCCGCTCGCCAACGCGACTTCTCCCGCCCCAAACCTCGGCACGCAGACCACGTCGCCGGGCGACCACGAGTGTGACTTCGGCGATCGGGTCGATGCGTTCGCGTTGAACGCTGTGTCGCCCACGGCGATCGACTGCTCCGCCGGTGCAATCTGCGGAGGACTCATGCAGTTGTCACATACGCCACAGTGCTGCATCGCCGGTGTATCGCCGTAGTACGGGAGGATAGCGCGCCAACGGCACTGGCCAGTCGGCGCGTAATCGATCATGTGTTGCAGCGTTTCCTTATCGTGGTCGCTCATCGCTTCGAATCGTGCGGCGGCTTTCGCCATCGCATCACGCGTGCTACCCTGCCCGCCATCGCGTGCCCGCAGACGATAGCGTCGCTGCCGGTCGCCGCCCGCGATACGGCCATTGAGCAGCATGCCGATCGCCACCTCCAGCTTGCCGCCGCCCACCTCCGGCAACGCGTCCTTGAGCTCCGCGACCGTGACACCTTCCGGCGCATCTTTGCAGCGTGCCGCGAGCATGTCGTAGACACGCTGCGCCAGTTCGACGCTCGGATACCTGCCGGCGAGAAAGAACTGCTGAACACGCCGGTCGTTCAGACCGAACAGCAGCACGCAATCGGCGGGTTGCCCGTCGCGGCCCGCTCGGCCAGTAGGCGTCGACGCTGCCAGGCATCTGGTAGTGGATGACAAAGCGGATGTCGGCTTTGTCGATACCCAAGCCAAACGCGTTGGTCGCGACCATCACCCGGGTCGTGCCCGACATGAATGCCTCCTGCGCGGCGTCGCCAGCTTCTGCGAGCCAGCCGTAAATCTCCTCTGCGTCGCGTATCGTCGCTGTGTAGATGATGCCGGCTCCGGCGTTCGACGCGATCACTCCGCGCAGCTGCTCGCGCTTGGCCTGTGTGGCGCGCGTAACGCCGTCTTGGCCGCCCCCTACGCTGAGCTGCACGACACGATAACGCAGGTTATCCCGCAACGTACCCGTGCGGACCACGCGCGGATCGCGCATCCGCAACAAACGCGTGATGTCGTCCAGCGCAGGCGGAGTCGCGGTCGCAGTCAGCGCAAGCACCGGCGGTTGGCCGAGCGCCTTGACGGCGCAGGCAATCTCAAGAAACGCCGGCCGGAAGTCGTGGCCCCATTGCGACACGCAATGCGTTTCGTCGACCACTACCAGACCCATGTTATGTCCTGCACCCGCCCGCAATACCTTCATGAATGCGGGGCCGCTCCAGCGTGACGAAGATGATGCCGCTCTTCCCGTCCAGAATGCGCTGCAACGCCTCCCGTTCATCGCGGCTGCGCAACGTGCTGTTGACCAACGTACACTCGATGTCCGCCGCCAGCAGTTTGTCCGCCTGATCCTTCATCAAGGCGATGAGTGGCGACACGACGAGCGTCGTACCGTCGAGATGTAATGCCGGTAATTCATAACAGAGGGATTTGCCGGCGCCGGTCGGCACCGTCGCAAGTGTGTCACGCCGCTCCAGCACGCTGCGAATGATGTCCTCCTGGCCGGCACGCAATCGGGCGATGCCGAACATGTCACGCTTCGTCTTGCGCACGCCGCGAAGCCGCTGCTTCAGCGTCATGAACTTTTTATCTCCGGTTGGCGTGCGCGATCTGCTATTGCGCTGCAGGACTCAGAGCATCTCAGTCTTGTCGCCTACCGATCCGCTGCCCACTGCATCGAGCTTGCTTTGCAACTCCGCCTTGCGTTTTGCCAGCTTTTCGCCGAGCGCGCGGAGATTGCATTTCGACTTGCGCAGTTCCGGGAAGAGCTCCTCCTCTTCTTCCTCGACATGATGGCCCACCATCTCGCTCATCACCTTGAAGGTCGCGTCGAAGCCCTTGTCGCAAGGTTTCAGCGTTTCAAACTTCGCGATCAGCGTCTTGACGAGGAAGTGCTCGATATACGCTTCGTCGACGTCGATCTTGTCGCTGTCGGCCAACGCCTCCTGTGCGGCCGGATAAAGCAGCTCCTCTTCGAGTATCGCGTGGATGGATAGCTCTTCGCAGGCGCGCTGCACAAGCGCCGACCTCGCGTCAAGGTCGTCGTCGGCGACCTTCCCGAACGCCTCGAACAGTTTTTCAACTGAACGATGCTCCGCTTCAAGAAAGGCTAGTGCATCGTGCGAGCCGGATCCGGTCTCGGTCTTGTCCTGTTTCGTCGCTTCCATACTGATCTCCTCGGTCATGCGGTTGGCTGCTACGGGTGAATGCTGCGGTAGAACGCTATGTCGAGCAAACCCCATGCCTACCACCTGACGGGCCAGTACGCAGAGTCGGGAAACGGAACGTGGAAATACGGACGCGACGACACCTGATCTGGCGTCAGTCACGCCCACGCCAAACGCGCATCACAGACGGCTGCCGGGCACAAGCGGCACAAAAAATGCGACATACGCAGGCGATTTGCCCCCTCACGGCGTCGCAGTGATGCCGAACGGGGCGGCATATCGACAATGGCGGTATCAACAAGGTCATGGAGGCTGTCAATGAACAACACAAGAGATCCAGCGGACTATACGCTGGCCACGAAAGATCCTGCGCAGCTAGTCCGTCAACACGAGGCCGCGGTCTCATGGGGAGCCGTGTTCGCCGGCGGCGTCGGTGCGGCCGCGTTCGCGCTCATCCTGCTGACGTTAGGCACCGGCCTCGGCCTAACGTCGATTTCCCCGTGGTCATCGGGCGCCTCGAATGCGAAAGCGTTCGGTGTCGCCGCTGTAGTATGGGTATGCGTCACCTCGATTCTCACGTCAGGATTAGGTGGCTATCTGGCGGGACGGTTACGCAGCCGCTGGCTGGCCGTCGACGCCGATGAAGTCCACTTCCGGGACACGGCGCATGGTTTCCTGAGCTGGGCCGTGGCGACGCTCGTTACCGCCGCCATACTGACATCGGCCGTGTCGGGCACCGTGCGGGCCGGCGCGCAGACCGCCGCGACAACCGCCGCGGCAGGCGGCTCCTTTACGATGGGGACGATGCAACGCGGCAATGCAGAGGCCGCGACGAATACGTGGCCGCTCGGCTACTTTGTCGATTCGCTGTTCCGGATGCCCGCCGGTTCGTCACTCGCGGCCCCCGCGACCGTAGCCGGCGGCAACGAGATGCCGCGTGCGGAAACGGCACGAATCTTCCTTAACAGCGCGGCAATGGGCGATCAACTGTCGCCGGAAGACACTGCCTATTTAGGCCAGCTTGTTGCGCAGCATACTGGCCTTACACAAGAAGCTGCAAAAGCTCGTGTGGTGACCACCTACACGCGCCTGTTGCAGAAAATCGCTGCCCTCGATGCTGCCGCTAAGGATGCCGCCGACAAGGCACGCAAAGTCACAATCGGCGCATCGTTGTGGTTATTCATCTCGCTGCTGATGGGCGCATTCTCTGCGAGTCTGATGGCAACTCATGGCGGCCGCGTACGCCAGCTCTGATTGAAACTTCAATTCATTTACCGAAGGAGGTGTTTATGCGCTCAATTCTTCTTTATATGCTCGGGGTACCCATTCCCATCATCATTCTAATCGCGCTGTTCTGGCATTAGGCGCCACCGTGCCGCCGATCGCGGGGCGTATCCTAGCGTTCGGCGACAGTGAACGACGAAAAGGTCGCAATTGGCGAGCCGCAGTTGAGCGCGTCGCGTCCCTTTTGACACCGCGTTACTGTCGAACAACCAGGTCTAGGCCGGGATGGGGTCGGCACCAGCTCCGAGGTGGACGGCACGAACTGAAAGCCATCGACCGATTCATGGCCGAGCAGCTTGAAGACCATGCCTTCGAGCTGGGTTAGCTCAGCAGGCTTGCGGCAGACGGCGTCGAAACCAACCTCCTTCATTTCCTGGATGTAGTCGGCGGTACCGAATGCAGTAAATGCCAGAAGAGGACTCTTTCCGGTCGTCCCGATTCCCCGGAGCGCCGCTGCGACGCCTAATCCGGATAGGCCGGGCATGGCGACATCCAGAACAATGCAATCAGGTGTCCATGCCTTCGCGTCCCTCGGGGCGTCCGACCTGTGGTAGACGAGTTCGCACCCTCATGCCGCCGACTTGCAGGTATGCGCTCAGAGCGCCGGCCGACGGGCACGAATCGTCCACGACAAGCGCGTGGACAGGCGCCCAGTTCTAGAGGCGCCTGTGCTGGCCTGCGGTCGGATCTTCCCGGCATTCCCTGTTTTCGAAGCTCGAGTTCATGGGTTTTCTCTCGCCATTGGCTCGTTGGCATAGGACCGCTACCAACTGTGAGCGCAACAACCGCTCACTCACACCGGCCGTTCCGTCGACTCGTCGCAGGCGAACAAGCTGTGCGGAGCGACATAACTGCTCCGCAGGCCGTGCGAGAGCGCATGGCGGCTAGCAATTCTTGCTCGACCGCCGTGCAACTCGACAGCTCGCGCCGTAGCGCGCTCCTAACCTCACGCGTCTACGCCGACGGAATGAAGCGATGCACGCCCGCCGGCCGATTCAATCCTTGTGCAAGTCGCCCCTTGCATCATCCGAAGAAACCAACTTACCCGAACTGTCCACGATTGCCACCCGCTCGGCGTCGCCAGTCGCCGGTTGCGCGATGACAAGCAGGCTCGACCCGCCGAGCCGCTCCAGAGCGGCGAATCCGACTGATGTGACGTCGAACATCTCCGCGAACGGCTGAAGCGAGCCTCCGAAGTGCTCCTCCATTACCCCGAAGAACCCGTCTCGTGTTTGAACCGCAATGTCCTCGACATGCCGCCAGTACGCGAAGGTCTTTTTAACGGAGGCCGGGAATTGCTGCGACTGGAGATCAATTACCTCACTGAGGGATCGGGCAGAAAGTGCCGCGTCGGCCAACGCCTGCTGCTCGGACAATGAGGTTTTCACAGTCTGGACATTCAATTCGACAATTTTCTCAATACCGGCAAAGACCTCCGTAGTGCAGTCGAAGGCTGCTTCGACGACAGCGTCCTGTTGACGTGGGGAAAGCTGGTTCATGGTATCAGGGTACATAAAGGCTCCGTTGTGGTGAGGCGCGCACAGCGCCGTGATACGGCATCTTGGGGACGACCTGTTCGCCCCCGCTCGCACTGCGCTGAGACCGAACAGGTTCCGCCGTCGCCGGTATTGAGGTGCCGGCGACCTTGATTTCTGCTGCTAACGCTTTTACTTCGATACGGCTGTATCCTGCCCGGCGCCCAGGTCGGCACCGGTGACCGGATTGGTTTCAGTTGCAAAAGCCGTTCGCGATGTCATCGCACTCAACATCTCGACTTCTTTTTCAGACACCCGAACATTTGCGAGGCCGTCGCCACCGTCGACTGACGGTTCCGGCATTTCGACAAACTCCCAGCCCGGTCCTTCATTCCACGGACCGCGCGGCGCGTCGTCTCCGTTGGACATGTTGTAGTAGACGTTGGTGAATTCTGGGACGCCCGGCAACTTGCCTTGCGGGAAGTTTGGCTGGATCGAGTGCAAAGCCTTCTCGAACGATTTCTGGTGTGCGATCTCGCGGGTCACCAGAAAGCCGAGAGCTTCCTTGAAGCCTGTATCATCGGTCACATTGATCAGCCGTTCGTAGACGCCTCCGACTTCGCATGCATCGTGCCTGGGGAACTGAATTGTTTGAGCGGATCCCTCCCGGTCCCGCTTAAGATCGGTCTACCTATGCGAGGCTTCGACGGCCAGCGGTTCGCATGCATGTGAGTCAAGACTTATCCACTTGCGCTGCGGAACGCACGAGTTACCCACAAAATCTGTTCACAAATCTGTGCATAACTCGTCCGAAGGTGTCCACCCGATAGACCAGCGTCACTGTCGGCATACCGGCTCAAGCCGGCGCCCGCGTAACTGCTAAGCCGCGGACGTTGTAGTATCGACCGGAAAGGCCGGCCTTTTGAATTCCTAGAGAAACTTTTCGTAGCCTGCTTGCACGCCGAGCGCGTCTGACCTTTGTCAGATAATTCCGTGTGCAAGCAGACAGATTCGCGGCAGATATCGGAGGAGCGAGCGACGCGCTGTATCGGACAGAAACGAAAGCAGTGCGGTGACGTTCACATCGCCAGCAGGCAGATTGAGACGGAAAAACGCTGGACACCGTTATCGGGCTTTGGCCTTGCGCAAGCTTGACGCAGGGCAACGCGCGATGAAGCGACACAACTCTGGAAAGTTGACAGGCATATTCGTTGCGGAAATCAGGTTGCCTCCGGACTACTTACATGTCTACTATCCTGCTCGTCGACGATGAAGTGGATTCGCTCTGACTGCTTCAGATTATCCTGGAGGGACGCGGTTACGCATACTCCTCGCGGAAGGCGGGGAGGCAGCCCTCGACAAGGCAGCGCGGTACCTTCCCGATTTGATAGTGACGGACTGGAACATGCCAGGTATGGACGGAATTGCCTTGTGCGAACGGCTGAAGTTTTATCCCGCACTTGCCCAGATTCCCGTGGTCACGGCGTCCGGTCGCGTCCCGCCAAAAGAAAAATCCACGCTGTGGAATGTTTTTCTTTCCAAGCCCGTCGACGTGGATGCCCTGGAATCCGCCATTGACTCGCTGTTGGCGAAGCGTTTGTCCAGTCCTCAAACCCGCGTGAATGTGCCCGCGCCGGCAGTTTCCCGGTGGCAACCAATATCCTCAAAACTTTGGGCGCAGTTAGCAGTATTCGCAGCTGTGACTGGCGGTGGAGTTCAGGAAAAACTTTAGTCGTCACCAAACCTCTCCGTTCTTTCCCCGCTCGGACAGGAATGGGAACAATGCAACGTTCTTCAGGCCTTGCCGCCGTTAACTCAGCATCCGAGTCTCCGTAAGCGAAAGTTGTCGCAATCGGTGCTATGCCTCGGCGATATTCGAGCGGAATGAGAGCATCCCGCTTACTGCGCGATATCCAAAACGGGGACTGCTTGTAAAAACTCCTGCCCTAAAGCTTGTCGCCAATTTTCATAACCGGACCGTCCGACCTTTGCGGCCTTCGAGCCCGTGCCTTGAGGGACGAGCTCGGGTTATCTTGAAAGCAAGGGAAGCAGGCCTGCGGCCGACGGCTCGGGAACACCGCTTGCGCACCACTGGAGTACCTTTTTCGAAGGAGGTGAATCATGGGCTCAATCAATCCGCAAGGTGGCACCCGACGCGGAGCTGACATCGTCGGCGGTGGTGTGGGTGAAGGACCGGGGCCGGACATCATGGCCGCAGCAACGCTCGATGGGGACAAGGTCATGTCCTCTGATGGCGAACACGTGGGGAAAATCTCAGACATCATGCTCGACGTCAGGAACGGACGCATCGCCTATGCAGTACTTTCTGAGGGAGGTTTCCTCGGAATGGGTTCTAACCTGCATGCCATTCCATGGAGCGCACTGACTCTCGATACGAACGAGAAGTGCTTCGTCGTCGACATCACGGCACAGCGCCTCAAGGACGACCCGGGTTTCGACAAGGACCACTGGCCGACGATGGCGGATGCGAAGTGGGGGGAGTCAACGTACAGCTACTACAATCGGCAGCCGTACTGGTTAGCGACCCATGAGGTGGTGGAAAGCGACCCTGCCATCAGGCCCAGCGAGCACTGAAAAACACAACGGGTAAGCCGCGCCACGCGAACGGCTAGTCTGTTGCTCTAGTCCCTACGTCACTGCGACGCACTGCGGTGGCGTAGGCGAGTGGCTCCAGCGACCAGACGCGCGCGAATAGCCGGTGAGCTCGCCACCCGGTACATTACTTCGGTCGGAAATCCTTTCGTCGAGCGTAGTCTCAGTCGATGGTTACCAACAGTTCTCCATTCCGTCGCGAATTCGATGCTTGCTGACTATCCCACGCAGGAAAGAAGCAAAGCCTTGGCGGATTGAGGTCAGCGTACCCTGACTGCGCAGCCGGGCGCGGAGCCAGAAGGTGAGGACCGGCGAAAAGGCATTCTCGAAATTGAAACGTAACGCGCCTCGGCTGAATTGAATGCTTTAAAGTGGCCGCGCCCGACCTCGGCTGAAAAGTCGCAGGACAGCGAGCAGGATAACCGCGCCAAGCAGCGCCGTAACAAGCGAGCCGACTATGCCGCTTCCCAAGTGCAGACCCAGCGCCCCGCCAAGCCAACCTCCTATGAAGGCTCCGACAATTCCCACGATGATGTCGACCACAATGCCGAAGCCGCCGCCGTCGACGATACGACCCGCCAATGCGCCAGCGATGCCTCCGATAATCAGCCAGAAAATAATTCCATGCGAAACCGGGTCCATGTTTTTTCTCCTATAGAGGTAAATCCGCGTTAGCGGCGAGCAAGCATTCCGATGATGAGTCCGCCGATGAGTGCCATCGTGACCGCTTTCCACGGAGCCTCATGAACGTAATCGTCGGTCGATTCAGAGACAACACGATACTTCGCCTTGACCACATCCTGTGCACCAGCAATCTTGTCCTTCAGGTCGGACAGCGTGCCGGCGCCGGTTGCTCGGTCTCCGTCGCTGCCGCTGGACTTCGCTGTAGAGCCGTTGCCCTGTTGAGATGACCCGGCGGAACTGGGTGGGTCGGACGCGACGGGCGAGGACCCGGCTGCCGGGGCGGTGGGTTGATGCGACTCGGTCATTTGAACCTCCATATTTTCGTTTGAATGGTCCAAGGGTTGAGCAAGTGGCGTGCCCCACAGAGAACTTGCACGCGAGTAGAGGTCGTCATCAGTGGCGCTCGCGGCGACTCGGCCTTGCGACGTTTCCGGGCGCATGCTTCGGACGACGGTCGAGATGCGCGCTATTCCCGCAGAAGGACTGCTATCAGCCCTGCTTGCCACAAGCCTCAGTGCACATGGCTCCAGCGACCAGGAGCCCGCGAAGGACGAGAAAGTTGGAATCGAACCGCCTCGCTCCATCGCAGCAGGGAAAAATCGTGGATGAAAAGTTGGAACATGAGGATGGGACAACGGCTGCGGTAACCCCGATACACCTTTGTGATTTGCAAGCGAGCCGCAAGGAGCCGCGAGCAAGGAGGTCGGAGTCGATGCTCAGAACGAAGTCATTCTCGAAAACGGCGTGGAATGACCTAATGTTATAGATCGGCGCACCTATCCCCGGACAGCATCCGCGCCCTGGTACGAACTGCATCGCCGAAAGCAGTCTTTACAATCGAGGCGTTTCCTCCGCTGACGCGGCCGTTTCTGAAATGGCATTGTTGCGCTCCCCCTGCCGCCGCGGCATTTGCCCAGCCTGTGCGCAGGTTCGCAGCATGTGTTGAAACGACGCAACGACGCGGATCGTGCGTCCCCGTACCACGACAGGTGGATCCCCGCTAACGGATTCGCTCTCCGCCGTCATACCCAGAATCACTTCACGGGGACCCCGCGCCTCGCTCAATCGCTGCAGCAGGTTGCGCAGATACGGTGGAGAATCGCCGGCGTCGAACGAAATCACGCAGACCAGTGGATAGGACGCAAGCCGCGCTTCATCAAGACGCCCTGCCGCAAACCGCTCATAGCTTGCCTGAGATGTCTCGAAACCGTGCTTGTTCAGCAGTTGCACCGCGATTGCAGTCAACAGATCGTCGAGCTTGCCGCGACCGCCGATACACAGTATGGAGACCCGCCGTGCCCGTTCATCGTCCGACGCGATCATCGTGACGTCGCCGACTTCCGTCGGTCCGGCGATGACCCTGTGCGTCGCCGAGCGCACCACCCTGATCTGGGCCACCGGCACTACGCCGCGCCGGACGTCGGCGTGTGCGATCCGCAGACCAGCCAGTACCGCGTCGTCGTAGTACGCAGCCAGCGAACACTCCTTCAACAGTGCCGTCGCCTGCTGCAATGCCTCCGTCGGATCGTTGGCCAGTAGTCTCTGATAAAGATTTTCGGCTGGCGTCAGGCCGGGGCGATCGCCGAACAGAACATCAAGGAATTCGAGCCGTTCGACATGGCGGCCGAGCGTCACCAGGCACAGCATCAGCGGCGTCGACAGCACCAATCCCACCGGCCCCCACAGCCAGCTCCAGAAAATCGCCGCTACGACCACCGCAAGGGGGGAGAGTCCGTTGCCGCGCCCGTATAGCCACGGCTCGATCAACTGACTCGAGATTCCCTCTGTCACTGCAAAGAGACCTGCCGTGCCGGCCGCCATCCACCACCCTGGATTGACTGCGACTGCCATGACCATCGCTATCAGCGCTGCGATCCACGCGCCGACGTAAGGCACGAATCGCAGGAGCGCCGTCACTACGCCGAACAGCAGCGCGCCAGGCATCCCGATGATCGCAAGGCCGATTGCGACGAAAACACCGACGCTCGCATTGATTGCCAGTTGCATCAGGAAATAGCGGCTCAGACGGGTAGCGGCTTCGCTGATCGCCGTCGACGTTCGATGCAGATCGCCGGAACCGAATAGCCGGATCATCCGGTCGCGCAACAGCTCGCGCTCCAGCAGTATGAAGATCGCGACCACCAGCACAATTCCCGTTGTTTCCAGCGGGCTAACCACCGGTGACAGATAGCGCTGCGCAAGTTCAATCGGCGACGGCGTAGGTTCGTGCACTTCGACGGGCATCGGCGTACCGCTGCTGGCTGAAACCGGGTTGTCCTTCCTGTGTGGGTCGCCAGGCGGCGGCGTGAAGCGCTTCAGTGCATTCGATACGCTCGCGAGCAGCGTGTCGGCGCGGCCGAGGGTATCTTCCTGCACGACACGGATCTTGTGCTCGACCGTCCACTGATACTGCGGCAGATCCGCCGCCAGTTGCGCAACCTGCGCGCCGATCAGCACGCCGACCGCCGACAGGGCGGAAAGCGCGCATAACACCGCGACGATCACCGACGGCAACTTGCCGAAACGCAAGCGCCTCAGCAGTCCGACGAACGGTGCAACGATGAAGCTGAGCAGCACCGCCAGCGTAATTGGAATCAGCACGCCTCGCCCGACGTAAAGCGCAGCGATTACAACCACGCCGCTGGCAAGCGAATTCAGCGCGCGAAGGCTCTGCACTGCGGGCGCCAGTTCCGGCTGGCCCGGCGATGGATGTGATAGTGAGCGGGGTTTCATAAACGGGTCGGCGCAACTCGCATAATTCGCATGCCGATGCGACGCAAACGCTGTTCCAGTCCGCTATGCAACACCACGCCTTCTCCGCCGTTCCGGTCGAGTGCTTCTGCGCGAGCCGAACGGATGCGGCAGGATCGCGCCCATGACGAACCCTTCATTGTATCGGCGCGTTGCTGCGCCATCGCGAGGTGATGTCTGATGGTCGGCACCGCATGCGTGGCCGCCGCCTTCAGTTGCGAGTCGGTGCCCTCCGGCCCTCCTGCTGGGACTGGTCGACCGCTCGTTGCTGCGTCTCCACCCCGATCTGCTCCACGTAGGCCTGATCAGATTCGCGGCCTTTGAGCGTCTGCAGCTTGCCCACAAGCGCGGAATCGGTGGATGGCGTAATGGTGAACGCTCTCTTCGCGACGAGAGCGGCCATGCCGTGCGAGAGCTTCGTATGGTCGACGATCATTTTCTGCACGAATTTCTTGACGTGCGAATCGCTCGAATTCCTGAGCGCAACTCTGCTTGCCGCGATCTCGGTGCCGTTGGACTGCGAGGCGTCCTGCACGAACTGCTGGTCCGTCGGCGACAGCTGCGTGGTGCTCGTTGGCGGGTCGCTCGCGGGAGCGTCGCTGGCCTGCGCATAGACCGCGCTGACCGACGCTGCGCCAAACCCAAGCGCAATCGTCATCACTGGGAATGCCGGAATTTCACCCATTTTCTCCCTGGTCAATCTATCCATCGAAGGGATAAGACGGCAGGGCGTAGCATTTCAAGACCGTTTCGGTGTGTCTTGTCAATGTCGCTTCTCGGCAGCCTTACGCTTCGACAATTGCGCAATCAGCGTTTTGCTAAAAACCGGAATATCGTCGGGCTTGCGACTGGTAATCAGATTGCCGTCCTCAACAACTTCCTGGTCAACCCACGTGCCACCTGCATTGCGGATATCGTCTTGCAGACTCGGCCAGCTTGTTACCGTACGCCCCTTGATGATCCCCTGCTATTCGGAAATTCCACCAAAGATCCCTGCACAATTCGGGCAGCCGGTTGCAGCGCCCAAGATATCCCTACGGGTGCGAGGTTTTGCATAAAACTGTTCCCGTTTTTTGGATAAATTTGTTCGTCGAGTGACCGCTTTTGTGACGATTTCTGGCATCACAACTTGTGCGTTGGCTGGCCGCACCTGGCCGACCGCGGTCTGACACGGTCGGCTCAGTACGTTAAGAATGGAATGAACGTCCCCCACTCGTCGGTGGGATGACGCAGGGAGTGAATCCGCACAGGCCGACGGTATTAGCGATGGCCCGTTGGGAGATGATGACGATTTCCCGCGGCAAACCGGAGATCCGAGATGAGCTATACGACGGTCGGCGTAGACATTGCGAAGAATGTGATGCAGATGCACTGGGTCGAACCAGGGACCGGTGAAGTCGTCAACAGGTCGATCAAGCGGGCAGCGTTCCTCGAACACTTCGCGAACCGCGCGCCGTGCTTGATCGGGATGGAGGCATGCGGCGGTTCACAGCACTGGGCGCGGCGGTTGATTGAAATGGGACACCAGGTGAAGCTGGTGCCAGCTAAATTCGCCAAGGCCTTCAACATCGGGAATAAGAATGATGCGGCGGACGCGCGTGCCATATGGATGGCCACGCAGATGCCCAGCAAGAGCGTTGCCGTAAAGACCGAGGCGCAGCAGGCGGTACTGGCGCTGCACCGGATGCGGCAACAGAAGCTCAAGTTCCGCACGATGCAGATCAACAGTCTGCGTGGTCTGCTGACCGAATACGGCGAAGTAATGGGCAAGAGCCGCGCCGCGCTAGACAAGGCGATCCCGCATGTGCTGGCCAGGCTTGCCGACCGGCTACCGGCCATGCTGATCGAATCACTGCGCGAGCAGTGGCACGATCTCGAGAACCTGGACCGGCAGATCGCCGACATCGAACGCCGTTTGCTGAACTGGATGAAAGAGAACAACGCCTGCAGGGCGATTGCAGAGATTCCGGGCGTTGGCTTGCTGACAGCGACCGCGGCGGTCGCGACAATGGGAGATGCAAAGTCGTTCAGATCAGGGCGTGAGTTCGCGGCATGGCTCGGGCTCGTTCCCGCCCAAACGGGCACGGGCGGAAAGGTTCAATTGTTGGGCATAAGCAAGCGCGGCGATACCTATCTGCGCACTCTATTGGTCCACGGGGCACGCAGTGTGCTGCACCACGCGAAGGAGCCGAGCGAATGGCTCAAACAAATCAGCCTCCGACGCCCGTCGAACGTTGTGGCCGTTGCACTGGCGAACAAGATGGCGCGAACAATCTGGGCGATCCTGGCACATGGTCGCGCGTATGAGCGCGCTTACGTGAGCGTCAAACCTCGCCTCGTCTGACCGCCTGATCCTTGAATTCAAGGAGGAACTTGATTTTATGGAGTGAAATCTCAAAGTTGCGCTGGCAA
Organism: Paraburkholderia sp. GAS42; assembly: GCF_050436565.1. Classification (NCBI taxonomy): domain Bacteria; kingdom Pseudomonadati; phylum Pseudomonadota; class Betaproteobacteria; order Burkholderiales; family Burkholderiaceae; genus Paraburkholderia; species Paraburkholderia sp. GAS42. Next base: position 213,834 of record NZ_JBNDML010000009.1, read on the forward strand.
TCGTAAGTGATGACAACACACGTCGGACCGGGACTCGCCAAACCTGGGAATAACCAAGAGCTTCGAGCTCGCGTTAAGAATGAGGTGCGAGTCAGCGGATTTCATAGGGGCCAGCAGCCAGTCAGGCTGTAGAAAAGGCCGGATATAGAGCTGCAACCATCCTGTCAGTCAGAACGAACGAAAAAACCGGTGCAATCTGGGGGACGTTCATATAGGTTGTTCGACGCCTGCCCTTGTCTGCTGCACTGTTCGGGCGTGTCTTGTCGCTGCGCTACGGGGCGGGCTTTCGTGCCGCACGCCGGGCGCGTTCGGCTGCCAGCGGCTTGAACGCATCGAGGAACCCCGGTCGGGAACGACAATTGCGACCTCGGTGTGGTGTGATCGCGCTTTCCTCGGGGAGAATCGATGGTGCCTCAACCGCAGCCGCAGCGAGGCGTGGCTCACGTCCTGGTCGCCGAGGATGACGTCCTTGTCCGCGTGGCCTTGGCCGAAGAACTGCGTGCGGTTGGCTTTGCCGTGATTGAGGCGAGCTGCGCCGATGATGCCCTGGCCTATATCCGCGCCGGAGGAAAGGTCGACCTTGTGTTTTCCGATATACAAATGCCCGGCGTGCTAGACGGTCGACAACTGGCCGAGTTGATTGCCAGAGACCATCCTGGCATTCCCGTCATTCTCACTTCCGGCGACATTCAGCTTGGCGCCGGCCTGCCGACGGGATTGTTCGTCGCGAAACCGTATCGCATCCCGCACACGGTGACGTTATTTTTTTCAGTGTTGGGCTTGCTACCACCGGAAGGGTCTTCGTGACTACACCTCATATCCTGATTATTGATGCAGACATACTCGTTCGCGCTCCGCTTGCGGAATATCTACGCGAATGCGGATACCTCGTCATGGAGGCAGTTGACAGCGTAGAGGCCCAGGCCCTACTCGCCGACAAGCCTTCAGCCATCGATATCGTGCTTGCGGACGTTGGGGGCGAGGAGCGCAGCGGATTCGCGCTGGCGAAGTGGATACGCGAGCGGTTCCCCGACATTCGGGTGATCCTGGCTGGAAGCGTTGCCGGGTCGGTCGGAAAAGCCGCAAGATTATGCGATGACGGTCCCGCACTATCAAAACCCTACGATCACGGGATCGTGCTGGAGCAAATTCAGCGTCTGCGAGCGGCCAGGAAAGGCACGCCCGCAGATGGTTCCGTCAACTCGTAATCCACTTTGTCATCGTCCGTCAGCCAGCCTGGACGGGCGTCCGAGCGTCCCGGCGGGTCGGGCCTCCACCTGCTACGTCCGGCGCTGGCCAGCTAACAAACGGCCGTTCGACGTTTGAAGGAAACTCGACTACGACACGCTCACCGGCAACGGCGCCGCGTGGGCCAAGGCGAAGTCGAGCAGCTATGCCGAGTCGTGTGTGAGCGAATTCGGCGCGTCGTCGCTGGATCTGCCGCAAATCGCTCACCAGGCGGCCACGGCGTAACCGGCGACGCACCAAGCGCATTGATACGCGATGCATGAATCGCCCGCACGCTGGTCAGCGCGCGGCGGTGACGGACAGTCAGCACCCGTGCCGCGCCGAAGCCGCACATTATCGAACTATCAAGCAACTGAAGGGTAGCGCGTTGCCATCTGGTTGGCTTCTGGGGCACGGCAAACGGACATTGCTTTCGGTGCGAGGACGGACTACCTATATCGGGTCGGTATATGCCGTTCGTATATCGACTTCGATCCGCGATTGATCGAGGTCCGTGTCGGACCGGCTCGGCCATAACGAGACATCTGCGGGAAACCGCCGAATGGCCGATTTCCTTTTCGTTGCAGCCCAGCTGACCATCGCAGGACAGGTGGACAACGCATCGTCAACGCTTTCTTCCCTTCGCCGCGATTCCCGAATTCGCTCGCTTGCGGAAGAGACCTTTGCGCTGAGCTTGCCGTCGGCTTGGCCGGAGCAAAAGAGCTTAATCGTCCGGCCGAGCCACGGACGAAAGGAACGCGCGGGCCGCCCATCCTGACTGCATCGAATGACGGGGTAATATGTTGGGCGGCCACGCAAAGCTCAAAGACAGTCAAATCGGGAGTCGAATATGCCGAACAAACGGCAACCAGGCGATACGATCCAGAACTGGACGGACAAGTGGGTGGCATCTGTCGCGGACTATTCAATTTGTGCGATTTCGGTGGAAGGCCGGATTCTGACCTGGAATCCAGGCGGCATAGCTATCCACGGATACCAGCCGGACGAGATCATCGGCCAGATGCTGGACATCCTTTACACAGAGGATGACCGCCAAAAAGCGGCGCCTGCGGTCGGCCTCGAAACCGCCCGACGGACAGGGCGCCACGACACCGAAGGCTGGCGAACCCGCAAGGACGGCACAACGTTTTGGGCCAGCGACGTGATTACCGCATTGCATACGGAGGGCGGGCAAGTTGCCGGTTATGTGAACATTGTGCGCGATGTCACGGAGAAAAAGGCCGCGCACGACGCAGTGCTGGAAAGCGAACGACGCTTCCGCGTGCTGGTGAACGGAGTAACTGACTATGCGATCTTCATGCTATCGCCGGAAGGCGTGGTCACAAACTGGAACTCCGGCGCACGGCGCATCAAAGGCTACGCTGCCGAAGAAATCATCGGTTCGCATTTTTCGCGCTTTTACACGCCGGAAGACGCTGCAACAGGACTGCCACAGCGCGGGCTGACCGCTGCCGCAAGGGACGGGCGATTTGAAGCGGAAGGATGGCGGGTCAGGAAAGATGGCAGCCGTTTCTGGGCGCACGTCGTGATCGACGCAATCCGCGAGGAGGATGGAACGCTTGCTGGATTTGCGAAGATCACCCGTGACATCACCGAGCGGATGGAAGCGAACCGGGCTCTCGAAGAGACCAGAACGGCATTGTTCCAGTCGCAGAAGATGGAGGCCATCGGTAAGCTGACAGGCGGCGTCGCGCACGATTTCAACAATGTATTGCAGGTATTGCGGGGTAACCTGGAACTGCTGGAAAACCGTCATGCCAGCGACGGATGGACCCGCGAGCGGCTCGACAAGGCGATCGACGCGGTAGAGCGAGGCGCCAAATTAGCATCCCAACTGCTCGCCTTTGGACGTCGGCAGCCCTTGCGACCGGTTGTGATCAACCTGGCGCCCGCGATACGGGGCATGGATGATCTGTTGCGGCGCGCGCTGGGCGAGACCATTGAGGTGGAGACGGTCGTCGCCGGTGGGTTATGGAACACGATCGTGGACATTCATCAGCTGGAGAACGTCATCCTCAATCTGGCAATCAACGCGCGCGATGCGATGCCGGATGGCGGAAAACTGACCATGGAACTGGCCAATGCGATGCTCGACGATCACTACATTGCCGGGCTGCCCGATGTGCCGGTAGGCCAGTATGTCATGCTCGCCGTCACCGACACTGGCACTGGCATGCCGCCGGACGTGCTCGAGCGCGCGTTCGACCCATTCTTCACGACGAAACCTGAAGGATCGGGAACCGGACTGGGTTTGAGCATGGCCTATGGTTTCGTCAAGCAGAGCGGCGGACATACCCGCATCTATAGCGAGATCGGGCATGGCACCACCGTCAAGATCTACCTGCCGCGGTCCACCGAAACGGCAGTCGAGCCTCCCGCGAGACCGAGTGTCAGATTGCTAGGCGGAACGGAGACCATCCTCGTAGTGGAAGATGACCTGAAGGTGCAATCGACCGTTGTCGATACGCTGTCCGGCCTTGGTTACAGCGTGCTGAAGGCAGACAGCGCAGAGCAGGCGTTGACCGTGATTCGAAGTGGCATCCATATTGACCTGCTTTTTACGGACGTCGTCATGCCGGGGTCCCCGCGCAGTCCCGACATGGCTGCCCAGGCGGTGCAGCTTCTACCGCGCCTGAAGGTGCTCTTTACTTCCGGCTATACGCAGAATGCGGTTATTCACGGTGGACGGCTGGACTCGGGCGTCGAGCTGTTGAGCAAGCCATACAGCCGGGAACAGCTCGCCTACAAGATCCGCCAGATACTGGGCGGCACCCACGCGACCCGTGAAAGCGAGGACGCGACGCTGTCAGCAGCAAACGCCGGCACGACAGGTCTGCGGATTCTTCTGGTCGACGACGATCCGGCGTTGCTGGAAGCTACGAGCGAACTGGTAAAAATGCTCGGACATGCTTCGGCTACAACTGGCTCGCCGGCAGAGGCGCTGCGCTGGCTTGAGGACGAGGGATTCGACGTCTTGCTCGCCGATCTCGCGATTCCTGGCATGTCGGGTATCGAACTCGCTGAAAGCGCGGTGCAGTTAAGGCCAGCCCTGCGCGTCATTTTCGCCTCGGGGAACGAGATGCCTGATGTTCCAGCGCTGCCGTTCCGCTGGAAGGCTTTGCGCAAGCCCTACACCCTGGAAGAGCTGGATAAAGTACTGGGCAGTCCCGAGCTTTAGATGCGCCTATCGGTCGACATGCGACGCTACCCGCTGAAGAGCCGGTCGCACCCCGCATACGTGCGATGCGGCTCGGCGATTCCCACGTAACCGCGTAAGGTTGCGCCCCGCAAAATATCCGCCCGCCCAGTTTTTCTAGCCGCACGCGGCCCGGCCCCATTTTTAACAAATTTTTCGTTCTTTCGATGGCGACGGATTAACTCCAAAATTGGCTTCTTTTTAACGGATTGGACTCCCCATCGTCGGCGCACACTGACATCGTGCCAATCGCGCAGGGAGCCTGAAATGTCTTTCCGCCACCACCAGGGGTCCACTCGTTTTCAGTGCAATAAGTGACGGTACGCAGAGCCAGCAGCAGCGCTGGGAGCGAACCGTACGTCGTTGATTAGGTTGATGTTTCTGTTCACATCGGAAACCGTGTTTTGGGGCGTCAATGCGTCGGCGATATCAGCCGACGGCGCTTGTTTTCGCTTCACGTTGTGACGGTAGGATTTGCCCGGCGTAGCGTTCAATGGGGAAGCGGAAGATGCCCCTCAGATTGATGCCTTCCAGCCGGGTAGGCGCGATGCGGCCGATCAGTTCTGCCGGGATGACCTGCCGCCGATTGGCCCAGCGATCCAGGAGCGCCTGCATCTGCGCCGTGTTCCAGGCCATCACGATGTTGGCCAGCAAGCTCAGCGCGTCGGCCACCGCCTGCATCTCGTCGACGCGCTTGGCCTGCGCAGGACCCACTCGCCCGGTGTAGATCGCACGCTTGAGTGCGTTGACCGCCTCGCCGCGATTGAGCACCCGCCGCAGTTCGCGTCGGAACGCGGTGTTGACGAAGTAGTCTGCCAGGAAGGTCGTTCGCAGCAATCTGCCGAGTTGTACACCGGCGTCGTAGATCGGATCGCCGCGGGCGGCGGAGCCGAAGCGAGCCAGTGCCGCCACTGCGCTGACGTGGCCGCTCCTCACCGAGGCGCTCAAGTGCACCAGCGCGTCCCAGTGCGACTCGACAAGCGACGTGTCGACGTTGGCCACACACACGGCAGCGATCTCTGCCGGGATCGCCATCCCGTGCGGCACATAGAGCTGTCGCTGTTTCAGATCCTTCAGGCGCGGGCACAGGTCGAATCCGAGCAGCCGGGCCAGCGCCATCGCGAAATCGGTGTAGCCGTGAGTGTCGACCGCCAGTTGCGAGGTCTCGATGCGCTCCTGCCGCACGACCCCCTCGATCGCCGCGCCGGCCTGGCGTTCGTTGAGCACGAAAGGTTGGGCGTAGAAGATGCCCCAGCGATCGCGGACGTGGGAGTAGATGCCGATCGACGGCGTGTTGCGCCGAGGATCGAGCCGCGCCTGCCATACGCGCCTGGTGGTCTCCATACTCATCATGTCCGAGGAGGCGAGGTCCGAGCGTCCCCACGTCGTGGCGATCGGGTGACGTTGCATGAACTCCAGCACCGCCTGGCAAGCTTGGGCCAATCGTCGCTCATCGCCAGCCCAGCGCATAGCCTGACGGATGCTCGCGGCCGACAGTTGCGGAATCATGCGCCCGCATTCGGCGGCCGTCAGGCTGGTGCCGTGAGCGAGGATGCCGGCATAGACCATCAACAGTTCGTCGGCCGAGTGCGGTTCGCGCCCGAGCATGATCCAGCTGAAACGAACCTGTGCATCGACGGCCAGGATCACTTCGGGAAACTGCACTTCCCCGATGCGGTGGTCGAGCTTGGCGCGAAGCTTGGTGACCTCGGGATCGTCGTCATCTGCCGGCAGCGGCGAGAGGTGGAGGTCGTCGTCGACGCGCAGCACGCCGGACCTGGCAGCCTCTGCCACCGCCTCCACGCTGGACCGTACGCGCGCCAACAGCGGTTCAAGGAACTCGGCCGGCTTGGCCGGCAGCGACAGACGTGCATAGTGCCGCGTCGCCTCGGTCTTCCATCGCTCGGCAGGCAAGAATAGACGCTCTCGGCCACGGAAGCTCAGGCTGTGTTCGATCCACACCGAGCCGTTGCGCACCGAGCGGCGCAGCGCGAAAAGCGCGGCTACCTCCAAGGCGCGGAACGCTCGTTCCCGGTCGTAGCCCGAGATGGCGTCGCGCCAAACTGACCCAAGGCGAGGTGCAGTGCCATCGTCAGGCAGCTTCCTGACACCGCGGTCGTACAGGCCGCACAACTGGGCTAGCGCGGCCGTGACGGGATGCTCCCCGGTGGCCTGCCATGGCAGCTTGGTGATTGCCACCAGCAGCGATCTCACTGGGCGAATGGCTTCGATCAGACGCTCACGCACAAGAGATGCGCGGCTGGGTGGGCGACGCTGCCGATTGGCGGTAACCAAGGCGTCGAGTCGGGCGCGCAGTTCGGCCTCCGGCACGGCCCCTTCGGCACTCAGACCCGCCAGCTCGTCGAGGAGCGTCTGGTACAGATCGGCCCAGTTGACGGTGTTGCTGACGCCATCGGCTGCGTGTCGCCAGAGATCTGCCACGCGCCGCTGCAGCATCAGGATCAACTGGTCGGTAGCGGTTAGCAGAGAGTAGCGCAGGAAGCAGGCAACCTCTACCGTGCGTGCCGGTTCTTTGATCTTGGCCCCTGCCGACGGTGGTCTGGAGGCCAGCCGTCGGGCGTAGCGGCGCAGGATGAGGTCCGGAAGGTCGCCCAGGTGCTTGTGAACCTCCAGGCCGTAGAGCAATTCGATGCGTTCGAGCACCTCAGTGATCTGTCGTGTTGAGTGCTTGGCGGGTGTCGCCCACAGCCAGCTCTGCTGGGTCTGGCCGTCAGCACGAGGCTCGGCAATCGCGCGGCGCCAGCGATCAAGGGTCCCCGGCTTAACCACGGAGCGAATCATTGCGCCGGTCTCGGCCTCGAGTTGCGCAAGCGCGGCGGCGATCAGAGTGCGGATGGCCCGGTCGTGGACGATCAGCAGCCTGTGTTCGTACAACCATTGCCGGGCACGTACGAGCAACTGTTCGCGGTCGGCGCATCGGGCTACCTCGTCGCGCAGTTCTCGCACCAGGGCGCGGCGCTGATGCTCGCTCATCCATCGGAATCCAAGGGACTCGCAGGCAACTTGCTGGTGATCGAACAGTGTGCGGCCGCGGCCATACATCGCGCGCAGGGAGGCGAGTTCCGGGGCGTCGATGCCGAGCTCAGTGCTGAGGTGGCGCCACAGCACCGATGGGATGACGCGAAAGGCGTCGAGCAAACGCCCGCTCATGCGCAGGAAACCGATGTGCAGCGCCAGGCCAAGCTTCAGCCGGTTGCCGCGCCGCGCTGCGATCAGTTCGCGCTCGGCCGGGCTGAAGGTAAAGAAGACCTGCAACTCGAAGGGGCTGAGCTCGCGCGGCAGCTCGCGCATGCCCTGGTACGTCGTCTGCCAGCCTTGCATCGCGCGCCTCCGTCGGTGGGACGTTCACGATACGTCGCAAAAAAGCGAACAGCAATGTCAACAGAATCAATGGTTTACTACCTGCCCTCCGCGTCCTTACTGGCTTTGCGTACCGTCACTTATTGCACTGAAAACGAGTGGACCCCGGCTCCAGCGTGGCGATCAAATGCCCCAGTTCAAGCAGCTCTTCCACGCGAAACAAGGCGCGCCCGCCAGCGACCACGTTGAATGGGTCCTCGCCGACGACGCTCGTCCAGTTGGCGGGCAGCGCCCGCAGTCGGTCATTCGCGTCGTGAAACCAAACCCTGTCCTCATGCCAGTTCTGGGCGTGAAGGACCAGTTCGAATTCTTGCAAATGAAGGGGATGGTACGGATGAGTTACCTGAAAACGTCGGCTTCCAGCGTCACTCACGGGCGCAGTTGTCTGCGGACTCCAACGCCATGTGCGAATCGTTCTTCGGCACACTCGAATCGGAGTTGCTCGCGCGCGAACACTTCGACACCCACGAACAGGCCCGACGCCGTCTGTTCTGGTTCCTCGAGGGCTGGTACAACGTGCGACGCTTACATAGCAGCATCGGCTACCGTTCACCGCTCGAATTCGAAGAGTCGCACATAAAAAAGCAAATCGCTCCAACATGCGGGTTGTCCACCGTCGGGCGGCGTCATGGTCGTAATAGGCGACCCGCCGCCCGCCCGTGGACAACCCGCGACTCATCGCTCAATGGAGGCTAAACCGCACATCGATCGCAACTGCAAATCTGTCCGTCGAAGCGGGTCAACCTCACTCAGGGCATGAAGCCGCCATTCGGGATGTCACAGAAACTCCCTGTATCGAATGGCAGCTTTCGAAAAAATTGCACAGCGAGATCCACCCGATAGCGACACGTAGACGAAATTCTTGAGCGTTCGCTCCCGCCACGGGCACCGGATGATTACAGTGGACGGGCACGGCCCGCTCCCGGTAAGCAGCACCAGGTAGCTACTGATGAGCAGCGAGACGGAGGCGGCGAACTCATTGCGAGTTCCCCTGAGTCCGGTCGACCTGGTCGCCAGGTTTAGACGGGGCGTTTGCACCCGATGGCGTCGTGCATGCGTGGCAACCCGCAGCCAGTTGTCATCGAGCACCGAAGAACATCGACATTCCCGCGTCGCCCGGCGAACAAACTCCTGGAGTGGCATCCTGTTGCCGGACAGCAAAGAAATCGACATCTACACCAAGCTGCTGGACATGTTTAAGCCAGTCCGGCATATCGCCCTCACCGTTCCATTCGTTGCCTTTGTGGTCTCGATAACGGGGCGTCAGCGGTTTATCCGCTTCGATCGCAGCGGCAAGATTCTCGGGGCTTATTCCATATTCGTCCATGCGCCGGCGAATCCAGACAATCAGGCGATCGCGGGCTTCCCCATCAAAACTGCGATGCGGAATTCGTAGAGCAGGTGGCGGGCTCACCACATGGCTTTGTATGCGTAAAAGCATGGTTATCTCAAACGTAATGCTATGGGGCCCCCGGCGAGGCAGCAGTTCAGGGGACAACCCGATTCATTGCGCCAGTCGTGTTGGCCGGTTGGAGCAGAAGGAAATATTCTGGAATGCAGAAAATCGGGTAAACAAACTACGTCCGTCGTGAACAAGAAACGGTACGACAACAGCATACGCCATATTCGTCGCGGCTGAGCCGGCGGTCGGCACTCTGTCCATGCATTCTTCGCCAACCTTCCTGACTGCTGCCAGCCAGGAATGGGCATGCTATCTCGACTGGGGTCGCCGCTGACGGGTTTGCGAGCACGCCGCGACCCGTTGGCTGGCATTCTCCGGAAGGCGCGCAACGGACATCTAAAAGAAAAATCGCGACAGAGTTACCAGATGCGCCCAAACTGCGCGATATGCCTGTCGCTTTCGCGATCGGCAAATCAGGAGAAACATATTGGCAAAGAGCACGATGCGCGGTAATCGCGAGGCCAAAAAGCCGAAACAACCCAAAAAGGTGATCTCTCCTGCGGTGGGCGTGTCCCCGGCGATTGCGCCGAAGACCGCCGCGGCCAGCGCACCGGCCAAAAAGAAATAGCAGGCACCCGGGGCACGGATCCGTGTCCTCTCTGCTTCATCCTTTCCGGGTGCTCAGCCAGGAACTGCGTCTACAGGGCTGCGCAGGTGCCCTGTCTCTCAGTCATTGCCGCATCGGCCTGATCGAAGTTCATCCGACGTTTCAGCGCGCCGCTAAACGGCATTAACGGATTGTGCATGGGAGTGTACTGACGCATTCCCGCTACGCGCATCGTTCCGGCGAAAATTTTTCGATGCGCCGGCAATCCGCACCGTGGAATCAAGCCACAGCCCGGAAGCTTGCACCCACGCGACACGCGTGGTCCGGCCTCCCCGAAGGAAGATCCGATCATGTCCCAACTCAATGAGCAGTCCGCCGATACAACTGTGCCGAACGATAGGCGCGCCTCTAACACGACAAGCCACAGCGACCGGTCCACCCCATCGAACTCACCGACATCGCAGGAAGTGGCCCTGTGAAAGCGATCATTCGATATGTCGCGGGACATCGCTCGCCGTCGCCGCCATGGACTGACATCGCGCCGGTGCGCGAAGAACTGTTCGGCGTCGAACGGCTCGAGCAGCACGCGGAGAGCCTCGCTGCCGCGCAAACGGTAACGAAGACACCACCTGCCGTTTTATCGCTGCACACGAGACTGAACGATAATGCCGCAGTCCTGCTAGCGGCCTACCGTGCGAGCGCCAAAGAACTGGAGAACGGCCGGGGCGTGGTGCCTGCCGCGGAATGGCTGCTCGACAACTATCACCTCGTCGAGCAACAGATCCGTGAGATTCGCGACGACTTGCCCCCCGGCTACTACCGTCAGTTGCCCAAGCTTGCCGTCGGCCCGTTCGCCGGCTATCCGCGCGTATTTGGTCTTGCGTGGGCGTTCGTTGCGCATACCGACAGTCACTTCGACCCGCAGATCCTGCGGTGCTTCATCAGCGCGTATCAGCGGGTTCAGCCGCTGACGATCGGCGAATTGTGGGCCGTGGCGATCACGTTGCGCATCGTGCTTATCGAGAACCTGCGACGCCTGACTGACCAGATCACCGCAGGCCGCAGCGCACGCGCCGACGCCGATGCACTCACCGACCGTCTGCTCGAAGTGGGCAGGGCCCGCTCGGCGCTCGAAGCGGACATTTCCACGCGCTCCTCGGGCCTGTTGTCCGAGCTGTTCGCCGCACAGCTCGCGAAACGGCTGCGTGACCAGGATCCGCGCACCACGCCGGCACTTGGCTGGCTGGAAGAGCGGCTCAAGCTTCAGGGCGCATCCATCGACGAAGTCGTGCAACACGCGCAGCAGCGGCAGGGCGCGTCGAACGTCACCGTGCGCAATGTGATCACCAGCATGAGGCTGATTTCCGACATCGACTGGGCGGAACTGTTCGAGGGAGTGAGTCTTGTCGACGCCCGGTTGCGCGCGGACAGCAGCTTTGCCGCGATGGATTTTCCGACACGGAATCTTTATCGCAGCGCGATCGAGCAACTGGCGCGTGGCTCGTCCTACACCGAACTCGAAGTCGCCGGGCTGGCGCTGGAATCGGCGCAGGCGGCGGTGCTGGAGGCAGGCGATGCGGCGCATGCGGAACGCGCCGGCGACCCCGGCTATCACCTGATTGCCGAAGGCCGCCTCGCACTGGAGCAGGCGATCGGATTCCGTCCGCCGCCGCGTCTGCGGATCGCGAGGTTCAACGTCCGCCTCGGCATCCGCGGGTACGTCGGCATGATCCTGGGGGTCGCCACGACGTTACTGGCGCTGGCGTTGTGGGCACTGTGGACGCTAGCGCCGCGGGGTCTCGAAGCCTGGGTACTCGCGCTGTTTGCCGTATGCGGATTCCTGCCCCTCACCGAGGTCGCGACCGCCCTCATCAATCGCGCGGTGACATGGAGTTTCGGTGCAATCACGTTGCCGGGTCTCGAACTGAGTGCCGGCGTGCCGTCGTCGTTGCGCACGCTGGTTGCCGTGCCGACGCTCCTGACGAGCGTTGCCGATCTGCGCGAGCAGGTCGAACGTCTTGAGGTGCATCACCTCGCGGGAGCCGGTGGCGACCTGTCTTTCGCGTTGCTGGTGGACGGGCTCGATGCGGATCAGGAAGTGCTGGCTGGCGATGCGCATCTGCTCGCCGTGGCCTCCGACGCCATCGAAGCACTGAACAGCCGTTACGAGCCAGGCCCGAGCGGCAGCCGCTTCCTGCTGCTACACCGCCGCCGCGTGTTCAACGCGAGCGAGAACAAATGGATGGGCTGGGAACGTAAGCGCGGCAAGCTGCACGAACTGAACCGCCTGCTGCGCGGTGCGACGGATACGACCTTCATATCGATCGCCGGCCGTGCGCCGCAGGTGCCGTCCGACGTGCGCTACGTCATCACACTCGACGCCGATACGCGTCTGCCACGAGACGCCGCGCTGCGGCTAATCGGCAAGATGGCGCATCCGCTGAACCGGCCGACGTTCAGCGACGCCGAACAACGCGTCGTCAACGGATACGCGATTCTGCAACCGCGTGTCACCCCGTCGCTGCCCGTGGGCCAGGAAGGGTCACTGCATCAGCGCGTCTTTTCCGGCCCCGGCGGGATGGACCCTTACGCGGCGGCCGTGTCCGATGTCTATCAGGACCTGTTCGGCGAAGGGTCGTATACCGGCAAGGGCATCTACGACGTCGATGCGTTTGAAGCGGCATTACATGGACGCGTGCCCGAAAACGCGCTGCTTAGTCACGATCTGTTCGAAGGGATTTTTGCGCGTGCCGGACTGGCGTCGGATGTCGAGGTGGTCGAGGAAGTACCGTCTCGTTACGACGTGATTGGCAAACGGCAGCATCGCTGGACGCGTGGCGACTGGCAATTGCTGCCGTGGATCGTCGGCCATCGTGGCCGGGAGCGACACGCGATGCCGTCGATCGGCCGCTTCAAGATGCTCGACAATTTGCGCCGTTCGCTGCTCGCACCCTTGATGGTCGCCGCGCTCAGCTTATGCTGGCTTATGCCGATCCGCGCCGGGATTGCAGGCGCGCTGCTGGTGCTTGGCGCGCTCGCGATTCCCGCTTTCCTGCCGACGCTGTTCGTGATCCTGCCGCGCCGCAGCGGCATCCATCTGCGCAATCATCTGGACGTGCTGGGCGCCGACTTGCGGCTCGCCGCCTTGCAAACAGCTCTGTCGGTCACGTTCCTCGCTGACCAGGCGTGGCGCATGGGCGATGCGATCGTCCGGACGCTGATGCGCCTGTTCGTGACGCATCGCCGGCTGCTCGAATGGACGACCGCTGCGCAGTCGAAGGGCAGCCCTCGTCTCGATCTGCGCGGCTCTTATCGGCAGATGACAGGCGGTGTCGCACTCGGCCTCGTACTGCCGGCTGGTGCCATCGCGTTCGCACCGTCGCACTGGGCGCTCGTGCTGCCGTTTGCGATGTTATGGCTCGCCGCGCCGGCGCTCGCGCTGTGGTCGAGCCGTTCGCCGACCGTCGTCGCGCGGCGTTTCGCGATGGCGGACCTGGACGCGCGCAGCCTTCGCCTCATCGCGCGACGCACGTGGCGTTTCTTCGAGACCTTCGTTACGCCAGTAGAAAACATGCTGCCGCCCGACAACTTCCAGGAAGATCCGAAGCCGGTCGTCGCGCACCGCACCTCGCCGACCAACCTTGGGCTGTATCTGCTGTCGGCGATTGCCGCGCGCGATTTCGGCTGGGGCGGGACGACGGAAACTGTCGAACGGCTCGAAGCAACGTTCGCTTCGATGCACAAGCTCAAGCATTTCAAGGGGCATTTCTATAACTGGTACGGGACGCTCGATCTCCAGGTGCTGGCGCCGGCGTATGTTTCGTCGGTCGATAGCGGCAATCTGGCCGGTCATCTGATCGTCCTCGCCAACGCGTGCGAAGAGTGGTCGCATGAATTGCTCGCACCGGCTGCGCGGTCCGGAATGATGGACAACCTGCAACTCGCGCGTGAAGCCATCGACGCGCTGGCCGCCGCAGGCGGTGAACGTGGCAGGCAGCTGGTTGCGATTCTCGAAGAGATCAACACGCAGTTGAACGGCCCGCAGACGCTCGAAGCGCTGTCGCCGTCGCTCACGCGGCTGACGGAAAAGGCTGCGAAGGCAACGCGTGAACTCGTGCCCGCCGACGGCGACGACAGTTCCGCCGATCCGATGTTCTGGATCGACGCGTTGAGCAAAAGCGTGGCCGAACATGCCCGCGACCGGCAGCAACTCGCCGAGACGCCAGATCTTCTGCGGGCACGCTTGAAGTCGCTCGCCGATTCGTCGCGAGCGATGGCGCTCGACATGGACTTCGCGTTCCTGCTCGATCCGGAACGCAAGCTGCTATCGATCGGCTATTCGCAATCCGACAACAACCTCGACCTGAACTGCTACGACCTGCTGGCGTCCGAAGCGCGCCTCGCGAGCCTGTTCGCCATCGCGAAAGGTGACGTGACGACGCGCCACTGGTTCCGCCTCGGCCGCGCCGCGACGCCGGTCGGTAACGGCTCGGCGCTGATCTCATGGTCGGGGTCGATGTTCGAATACCTGATGCCGTCGCTGGTGATGCGCGCGCCGGTCGGCAGCCTGCTCGAGCAGACGAGTCGTCTGGTGGTGGAACGGCAAGCCTCGTATGGGCGTTCGCTTGGCATTCCGTGGGGCATTTCGGAGTCGGCGTACAACGCTCGTGACATCGAATTCACCTACCAGTATTCGAATTTCGGCGTGCCCGGTCTCGGCCTCAAGCGAGGGCTTTCAGAGAACCGCGTGATCGCGCCGTATGCGACGGGGCTAGCCGCGATGGTGGACCCGCAGGCCGCGCGAGAGAACTACGCACAACTCGCCGCGCTGGGCGCGCTGGGCCGCTATGGTTTCTACGAAGCACTCGATTTCACCCGCTCGCGGCTGCCGGATGACGAGGATGTCGCGATCGTGCGCAATTTCATGGCGCATCACCAGGGCATGACGATCGTGTCGATCGCGAACACGTTGCTCGACGCGCAGATGCGTGCGCGTTTCCATCGCGAACCCATGATCCAGGCGTGCGAACTGTTGTTGCAGGAGCGCATGCCGCGCAATGTCGCCGTGGCGCACCCCCGTGCCGAGGAAGTGAACACGTCAGCAGCCGTCGCCGGCGTTGTGCCACCGACCGTACGGCGCCTCGCCGCGTCGGCTGTGGCTGGCGCAGCTCCGGTGACACACCTGTTGTCGAACGGACGCTACGCGGTCATGCTGACTGCAACCGGCGGCGGTTACAGCCGTTGGCGCGATATTGCGGTGACGCGCTGGCGCGAAGACGCAACCCGCGACGACTGTGGCTCCTTTATCTTCCTGCGCGATACGCAGAGCGGCCACGTGTGGTCGGCAGGCGCACAGCCGGTGGGCAGCGAAGCCGAGTACGAAGAGGTTGTGTTCGGCGAGGACCATGCGGAATTCATCCGCCGCGACGGCTCGTTGACAACAACGATGGATGTGCTGGTTTCCGGCGAAGCAGACAGCGAAGTGCGCCGCGTGTCGTTGGCGAACAGCGGACGCCGCGCGCGCGAGATTGAACTGACTTCCTACGCCGAAATCGTGCTCGCGACGCCCGCCGCCGACAATGCGCATCCAGCCTTTTCGCGGATGTTTGTCCAGACCGAGCACCTCGCAGAATTTGGCGCGCTGGTGGCGACGCGCCGTCCGCGTTCGCATGACGAAAAGCAGTTGTGGGCTGCGCATTTCGCCGTTGTCGACGGCGAGATCGTCGCCGATCCGCAATACGAATCGGATCGCGCGCGCTTTCTGGGGCGCGGGCGCAACGCGGGCACGGCGGCGGCGATCTTCAACGATCAGCCGCTGACCAACACCGCCGGGACCGTACTCGATCCGGTCTTTGCGCTCAGGTATCGCGTGCTGGTGCCGCCGGGCAAGGTCGCACGCGTGACGTTCTGGACAGTAGTGGCCGAGTCGCGAGCGCTGCTGCTCGATCTGGTCGACCAACACCATGACCGCAACGCGTTCGATCGCGCCAAGACGCTAGCCTGGACGCAGGCTCAGGTGCAGTTGCGCCATCTCGATGTCGAAGCCGAAGAGGCGGCGGATTTTCAGCGCCTCGCCGCGCCCGTCATTTACGCCGATGCGCGTTTCAGGGCGCCGTCGGAGACCATCATTCGCGGGGCCGGCGTGCAGTCGGGACTCTGGCCACACGCGATTTCCGGCGACCTGCCGATCGTGCTGCTGCGTATCGACGACGTCGAAGACATCGCGCAAGTCCGGCAGTTATTGAGGGCACACGAGTACTGGCGGATGAAGCGGCTGGGCGTCGATCTCGTCATCATCAACGAACGCGCTTCGTCGTATATCCAGGAATTGCAGGGTGCGATCGAAACAGCCGTGCGCAGCAGCCAGTCGCGGCCGCGTTTTGGCGAAGAACTCGCGCAAGGGGCGGTCTTTACGCTGCGCGCCGATTTGATGAGCGTGGAGGCGCGTGCGCTGCTGCAATCGATCGCGCGTGTCGCGTTGCTCGCGCGTCGCGGTTCAATCGCCGACCAGCTCGCCCGGTTACCGCAGTCGCAGGGCCAGCCGTCGGCGCTACGCCGGCAGAAGCCGCCGATGTCGTCGCCATGGCCCGCGCCGCCTCGTCTGCCTCGCGAGCTTTCGTCTGTTCCGTCGAAGCTCGAGTTCTTCAACGGCCTGGGCGGTTTCGATAAAAACGGCCAGGAATACGTGACCGTGCTCGTGGCAGCCGCGACGACGCCCGCGCCTTGGATCAATGTGATCGCGAACCCCGGCTTCGGCTTTCAGGTTGCGGCGGAAGGCAGCGGCTACACGTGGGCCGAAAACAGCCGCGAGAATCAACTCACGCCGTGGTCGAACGATCCGGTCGAAGACCCAGCCGGCGAAGCCATCTATGTGCGCGACGACGTCACTGGCGATGTGTGGGGCGCCACCGCGTCGCCGATCCGCGACGGCGGGACGTATGTCGTGCGTCACGGGCATGGCTACAGCCGCTTCGAACACGAGGCGAATGGCATCGCGCTCGACTTGCTGCAATACGTGCCGCTCGCCGATCCGCTGAAGATTTCCCGCCTCACGTTGCGCAATCTGTCCGGTACGCCGCGCCGTCTGTCCGTGACGACGTGGATGGAATGGGTGCTTGGCACCTCACGCGGCGCATCGGGACCCTTCATCGTGACGGAAATGGACTCCGCTACCGGCGCGATGCTGGCGCGCAATCCGTGGAACATGGGGTTCGCGGGGCGCGTCGGGTTCGCCGACCTGAGCGGCCAGCAGACTGCGTGGACGGCGGATCGAACCGAATTTCTCGGCCGCAACGGTCGGACTGCGGCACCCGCCGCGCTGACCGGCAACGCGCCGCTGTCTGGCGCAACCGGCGCGGGTCTAGATCCATGTGCGGCGTTGCAGCGCGTGATTGAGCTGGGCGTGGATGAGATCGTCGAAGTGGTGTGGTTCGTCGGGCAATGCGTTGGCGTCGAAGAGGCGCGGGCGTTGATCGAGCGCTATCGCAAGGCCGATCTCGACACGGTCCTCGCCGAGGTGACGAACCAGTGGCTGAACGTGCTTGGCACCGTCCAGGTGAAGACCCCCGACCGCGCGATGGATCTGATGCTAAACGGCTGGCTGCTGTATCAGACGCTCGCGTGCCGCCTCTGGGCACGCTCGGCGTTCTATCAGGCGAGCGGCGCGTATGGGTTCCGTGATCAGTTGCAGGACGGCATGGCGTTGACGCATGCGCAGCCGGACGAGACACGGCGGCATTTGCTGCGCACCGCGGCGCGGCAGTTCGTCGAAGGCGATTTCCAGCACTGGTGGTTGCCCCAGTCGGGGCAAGGCGTGCGCACGCGGATTTCCGATGACCGCGTGTGGCTCGTGTTCGCGACGGCGACGTACATCGGCTGCGCGGGCGACGCCGCGATTCTCGACGAGATCGTGCCGTTCCTCGATGGACCGCCACTGCGACCCGGCGAGCACGACGCGTTCTTCCAGCCGATGGTCGCAGATGAATCAGCGTCGCTGTTCGAGCATTGCGCGCGCGGCCTGGATCAATGTATTGAACTGACCGGCGAGCATGGCTTGCCTCTGATCGGCGCGGGCGACTGGAACGACGGCATGAACCGCGTCGGCGCGCACGGCAAGGGAGAAAGCGTTTGGCTTGGCTGGCTGCTATTGCGGACGATCGAATTGTTCGCCCCCCTGGCTGAATCGCGCGATGCGGCTTCCGTTGCGCGCGCTGCGCGCTGGCGTGCTCATGCGGCCTCGATGCGCGAGGCGCTGGAGCGTGAGGCATGGGACGGCGAATGGTATCGCCGCGCGACGTTTGACGACGGCACGTGGCTTGGCTCGAAAGACTGTGACGAGTGTCAGATCGATTCAATCGCACAGTCGTGGGCGGTCCTGTCAGGCGCGGCAGAGCCGGCGCGCGCGGCGCGGGCGATGACGTCGCTGGAAAAGCACCTTATCCGTCGCGACGACGGGCTGGCTTTGCTGTTCACGCCGCCGTTCGATAAAACGTCGCACGATCCAGGCTATATCAAGGGCTATCCGCCGGGGCTGCGTGAAAACGGCGGGCAGTATAGCCACGCGGCGATGTGGGCGATCCTCGCGTTCACAAAAATGCGTGAGGGCAACAAGGCCGCCGCGCTGTTTTCACTGCTTAATCCGGTCAATCATGCGCGCACACCGATGGAAGTCGAGCGCTACAAGGTCGAGCCCTATGTCGTTGCCGCCGATGTCTATTCCGTGGCGCCGCATGTCGGCCGCGGTGGCTGGACCTGGTACACGGGATCCGCTGGATGGATGTACCGGGCGGGTGTCGAGGGCATTCTTGGGATTTGTCGCGAGGGCGATTTTCTTGTGATCGATCCTTGTATTCCGGACAAGTGGCCGGGGTTTGAAGCAACAGTGACGATGCATTCGACGCGGTATGAGGTCCGCGTCGAATCCGCTGACGAGCGCGGTGTGATGCGTGCGGTGCTCGACGGCGCGAGTGTCGAATGTGGTGATGGACGGGTGCGCGTGCCGCTTGATGCGGGGTCGCATAAGCTTGTAATTTCGCTTTGCTTCGGCGTGAGGGAAGACGTGAACTCGGGCGCGCAGGTCGCGTGACGAATCACGCATCGGTCATCGAGAGTAAAACAGGAGACGGAAAATGGCAGTAGCTGGCAATTCCGATCGGAGCAAACGATGTTGGCATGGCACTACACCACGGGACGAAAAGCTCAGCACATCACCTCAAGCGGGATGCTGATCCCAGGCGGCATCGGGGTCGAACCCACCGGGACGCCTGTGCTGTGGTTTTCGCGAAATCAGCATTGGGAGCAAACCGCTGGCGACGAGTGCCATGAGGCTGGGCAACCGCTGCGCCGCCTGACGATGCGTGAAACTTACATGGCGAGCGGCGGACTCGTGCGGTATGGATGCGATCTTAAACGCCTGTACGTCGGCGAAGTGCTGCGGCGAAAAGCACGGATACCCCACGAGCTCTGGGCGGCCTTGTATGCCGCGGGGAAGCTGCAGCAGGCGTATCCCGCCGCGTGGTGCGGCTCGGTCGAGTCAATTCCGGTTGATGGCCTGGTCGTGCATGTCATGAGCGAATCCTTCAAATGGCAGCGCTTCGAGGCATGCTAGCGGATTGTCGGTCATTGAATGAATGGGTTTCTGGATAACGACCTGGACGTCCGCGATGCAATGAAGGATTGCTTGCGACGGGGACGTTTTGGCGGTCGACAGGACCCATCAGGCCGCAAGGCGTAGCGGCGCTCGGTGAGCGAATCAAGGTCCGGGGTGGCCAGTTATCCCGTCGCTGGGCCGACCTTGTTGCGGAGATCGCCGGCCAGGCCGCTATCGATGTAATCCTCGGTCCCCTCGCATAGACGAAGACTGCGGGCGCGTTGTACCTCACCGTGCGGGTCTTGCATGTTCTGCATGTACTTCCTTCGACATGCCAACCGCCTTTACGGCTCGCATGATCAAAGAACAACAGCATGACGCCTGAAGACTCTTGGGTCACCGACCGGCAAGACGGCGCGCTGATAGACCTCGTTAAGCAGATCCGCCGCCGACAGATAGAACGCCAGCGCCGCCGTCACGAGACCCATGTAGCCTCCAGCGATACGCAAAACACCTCCGCCAGTCCATTCCCCTGCGGCGAGCAGGACGAACGTGATCCAGAGCGCCAGAAAAATGAACTGCAATGCGCGCGGCGAACGGAACGTCGCGAGCCACATATAAAATGTGAACACGCCCCAAAGGAACAGATACCAGCCGACAAACGCGGCGGGCACCTTGTCGTGCAGAAAAAGCACGAACAGAGCAAACGACCACCAGAACGCTCCGTAACTCAGGAACGCTGTCGCGCCGAATGTATTGCCGCGCGGCAGTTCCATCAGCCCGGCGATCGCCTGCGCGGTACCACCGTAGGCCAGTGCACAGGCGAGGACCATTCCCATCGAATCGCCGGAGAACCATCCGACGTTGATCATACTCAGCAGCCACGTTGTCAACGCAAAGCCTGCGAGACCCAACGGCGCCGGATTCGACAGTTTCAATTGAAGAGGCACATTGCTCATTTCCTGCTCCTGACATCTATAAAAAGCGCCGCAACGATCTCCCGATCGTCGGGACGATCAACCGAGTTGATCGAGAATGGCCGGATTTTCGAGCGTCGAAACGTCCTGCGTAATCTCTTCGCCTGCCGCAAGCGAGCGCAGAAGGCGACGCATGATCTTGCCCGAACGCGTCTTCGGCAGGTTCTCACCGAAGCGGATCTCCTTCGGCTTCGCGATGGGGCCAATTTCCTTGCCGACCCATGCCCTCAGTTCGTTTGCGATGTTCGCCGCTTCCTCGCCTTCAGGGCGCACGCCCTTCAGCACCACGAAAGCGATGACGACCTCGCCTGTTGTCTCGTCCGCTCGCCCCACTACTGCTGCCTCAGCGACCAGCGGATTGGCGACCAGTGCCGACTCAATCTCCATCGTTCCGAGGCGGTGCCCGGACACATTCAACACGTCGTCGATGCGACCCGTAATGGTGAAATAACCGGTCTCGCTGTCGCGAATCGCGCCGTCACCGGCGAGGTAAAGCTTGCCCCCGAGTTCTTCCGGGAAGTAGCCTTGTTTGAAGCGCTCCGGATCGCCCCACACTGTGCGCAGCATCGAAGGCCATGGGCGCTTTATTACCAGAATTCCGCCCTGCCCGTTTGGCACGTCCTGCCCCGTTTCATCGACGACCGCCGCCATGATGCCGGGCAGCGGCAACGTGCAGGAGCCTGGAACAAGCGGTGTCGCGCCTGGCATCGGTGCGATCATGTGGCCACCGGTTTCGGTCTGCCACCAGGTGTCGATCACCGGACAACGTCCACCACCGACGTGCTCGTAGTACCATAACCAGGCGGCCGGATTGATCGGCTCGCCGACCGTGCCGAGCACGCGCAGCGTCGACAGATCGAAACTGTCCGGATGCACTTTCGCATTGCCTTCTGCCAGCTTGATCAGGGAACGGATCGCCGTCGGCGCCGTGTAGAAGATCGTGACCTTGTGCCGGGCGATCATGTCCCAGAAGCGGCCGGCGTCCGGATACGTCGGCACGCCTTCGAACACGACCTGGGTCGCGCCCAGTGCGAGCGGACCGTATGCGATATAGCTGTGCCCCGTGATCCACCCGATGTCCGCCGTGCACCAGAACACGTCGGTGGATTTCCAGTCGAAGGTCCACTTCATCGTCTGCGCGGCCCATAGCAGAAAACCGCCCGTGCTGTGCTGCACGCCCTTCGGCGTGCCGGTCGAGCCCGACGTATAGAGGATGAAGAGCGGATGCTCCGCGCCAACCCCTTCGGGCGCACATTGACCGGATTCGGCCTGCATGAGTTCGTGCATCCACAGGTCGCGGCCTTCGTTCCATGCCACCTTGCCGCCGGTACGCCGGTAGACAATCACGCTCCTCACTGCTTCGCAGCCGCCCATTGTGAGCGCTTCGTCGGCGATGCTTTTCAGAGGCAACGCCTTGCCGCCGCGCATCTGTTCGTCGCAGGTGATGAGCGCTATTGCGCCGACATTGACCAACCTCTCATTGAGCGACTTCGATGAGAAGCCGCCGAACACGACCGAATGCGTCGCGCCGATCCGCGCGCAGGCCTGCATCGCGACGATACCTTCTACCGACATCGGCATATAGATCACGACACGATCGCCTTTCTTCACGCCGCGCTTTTTCAATGCGTTGGCAAGGCGACACACGCGTTGCAGCAGATCCTCGTAGGTAACCTGAGTGACGGTGCCGTCGTCGGCTTCGAAAATCACCGCGATGCGCTGGCCGTGGACCGCTTCGACGTGCCGGTCGAGGCAGTTGTATGACGCGTTCAGCTCGCCGTCTTCGAACCACGTGTAGAACGGTGCATTCGTTTCGTCCAGCACCGTGGAGAAAGGCTTGTTCCAGCTGAGCGTCTCGCGCGCCAGACGCCCCCAGAAGCCGTCGTAGTCACGCTGCGCTTCAGCGACGAGCGCCCGGTAGGCGTCCATGCCGGAGATCGCCGCGTGCGCCGACAAGGCCGGAGGGGGGAGGAACACTTGCGGGTCCTCGCGTATCGAATCGGTAACTAGCATTTTTCAATCCTCTGCGGGTTATGGCGTGGAGCCGCGACGATGTCGCCGCAATTCAGTTCGGGCATGGCGTACATGTCTGCGTGGGTGGGAAACGCGGATCGCACAGCGAAACCGGAATCACAAGGATTGAACTGTCTGGTGGCGCACTTGCATCGCAATGACGCTCGCCGCCATGCGCGTGGCGGAAAGAAATAGCGTGATCGGATCGAGGTCATGATGGCCACTCCTTGCTGGTTGAGCGGCCTGGACGGTCAATCGGAAAGAATCAGGTTGCACGGGGCTGTCTCAAGCGCCTAACGTGAAGACGCAGGGCGCCTGCGGATACGATGCTCGCACCTTTACAGGAAGTCGGTACGGTGCCGTACCGGGCCCGGCAATCATCGCCGGGCTGGGTTGCATCACCCCGTGCCGTCACTTATCTCTTGATATTCGTGACGCTATTCGTGGGTCGATAGCGCCACCTGGCTGCCGTCGGGTCGATTCCGGCTGCATCCTGCGTGCGCTTCCTGGCGCGTTCCTCGTCGGCATAGCCGTATTCCACCCGTCTATCCCAGGTGGGGTTATTTGCATCGGGCAGCAATGACATAAGTTCTCCGTATGTCGACTATATGACGGTTCGAAGTGATCGGGTCGTCGGCGCAATAGCGAGTCGCACAAACGCGCTCCCCGGACCGGATCGCTTCCAGTGACTACAGCCCGTAGCGCTCACGCAAGCTGCATCTCAGACAATGCCTGATCGGCCCGAGGATACGCTTCCCATACTCGATCTGGTGTCCCTATCGGTAAAAAAAGACCGGGAATCAGCGCCATACCGATCCGGATTCCACGCCTTGCCATGGCATCGCGTGCTCTCGCCGGAGTTGGAGACGACTTGCAGCAAACATCGAACCGGCCTCATACGGTGTGCAAAACAACCTGGAAGTTAGAACAGATCGTACAGTCAATAAAGCCGTACGTCGGTACGCTGTCGTACCGCATTGCCACGCCCTCCGGCGTAGGGTCACAGACATCATTGGAAACCCAGGAGAGCATCATGCTTAGACGAACATTCATATGGACTACGCCAGGCTCGATCATGGCACTAGGCCTCGCGATCTCCGGTTGCACCACAACCGGTCAATCAAACGCCAGCGGTCAGCAGATAGACAAGCGCCACGCGATCGATGCAGGCGTCGACTCGACCCTTACGCGCCTGTATGGCGCGGCAAATGGCTCGCGTGAGCTGGTTGGCAAAGCTCATGGTGTGCTGATATTTCCGTCAGTCATCGATGCTGCCCTCGTGGTCGGCGGCCAGTATGGCGAAGGATCGTTGCGCGTGGGTGGCCATACGGTCGGGTACTACAGCACGGCAACGGGTTCGGTTGGCTGGCAGGCCGGCGCCCAATCGCGCGCTATCGTGTTCCTCTTCATGACCCAGGAGTCGCTCGACAAGTTCCGTAGCAGGGACGGCTGGTCGGCCGGCGGAGACGCGTCGGTGGCCGTGCTGAAACTCGGCGCGAACGGCGCCGTCGACACCACCACGGCCACGGGCCAGGTGGATGCGTTCGTTCTGGCAAATGGCGGGTTGATGGCGGGCGCGTCGCTTCAAGGCACCAAGGTCACACGGCTCACGACGCTCTAAGGCGCAAGGCAGACAGGACATCGCATGCGCGGTGTCCTCGTTTCCAGATTGCGGAGAAATCATGCTGCGA
Organism: Paraburkholderia sp. GAS42; assembly: GCF_050436565.1. Classification (NCBI taxonomy): domain Bacteria; kingdom Pseudomonadati; phylum Pseudomonadota; class Betaproteobacteria; order Burkholderiales; family Burkholderiaceae; genus Paraburkholderia; species Paraburkholderia sp. GAS42. The sequence continues at coordinate 237,938 of NZ_JBNDML010000009.1, forward strand.
AGCGTAAGGAGCCTGCACGGATGCGTCATTCGTGCGTTTGACGGCGATATAGGCTCTGTCAACCAGGTCTACTTCGACGACGAAGCCTGGGCCATTCGTTACCCGATTGTCGATACGCACAACTGGTGGCCTGGCGGCAAGGAAGTGTTGATCGCGACCGACTGGATCCACACGGTCGACTGGTTCGCGTCCACCGTGTCAACGTCGCTTACCCGCGAGGTCATCCAGCATAGCCCGTTATACGACAAGTCGGTTCCAATCCATCGTAGCTACGAAGTGGCGCTGCACCAGTTTTACGGCAAACACGGGTACTGGTCGAACGCGCGTATTCGCCGATAAGCGCCGTCACACCTGACAGCGCGCGACGCAAACGCAGCTTTGACCATCGTGTGAGCCTTGTCGACGATACGGATTACCTGTGTTTCACCGGGGAACTTTCCGCCCTGTTGCCGCGCAATGGCAGCGCGATTGCCGGGCGCACGATCGAGCATCCGATTACCCTTTTTGTCCGGGACGTCCGAAACAGCAGCCACGGAGCAGCACAAAATGGATACCCTTCCGCAGGTCCAACCCCAAGCCAGCATCAAGCAGCCGGATCATCCAAAGATTCTGCAGATCATGGGGCCTGGCTTGATCACGGGAGCCTCCGACGACGACCCCAGCGGCATCGCGACCTATTCGCAGGTCGGTGCGCAGTTCGGGTACAGCCTCGCGTGGACCTTGCTGTTCAGCTATCCACTCATGGCAGCCATTCAGGAAATCAGCGCGCGCATCGGGCGCGTCACCGGCTATGGCATCGCCGGAAATCTACGCCGTCACTACACACCGTGGCTCTCGAGCGCGATCGTCGGCATGCTGCTGGTTGCGAATGTCATCAATCTTGGCGCGGATCTTGGTGCAATGGGGGCTGCGCTGAAACTGTTGATCCCCGGCCCCGCCCTGCTGTACGTGTGTCTCTTCGGTCTGATTTCTGCCGCTCTGGAGATCTTCACCCAATATTCGCGCTACGTGTTGGTCCTGAAATGGCTGTGCCTGTCGCTGTTCAGCTACGTCATCTGTGCGTTCGTGGTGAAGGTGCCGTGGGCCGAGGTGGGTCGGGCCGTGGTCTGGCCGCAGTTTTCACTCAAACCCGACTATCTGGTAGCGATCGTGGCTGTCATGGGGACGACCATCAGCCCGTACCTGTTCTTCTGGCAGGCTGAACAGGAAGTCGAAGACGAGAAGGAACGCCCTGGCGCACTGGCCCTCACCCGCGCTCCCGAACAGGCGCGCTCCGAGTTCAGCCGCATCCGTATCGATACGTATCTTGGCATGGCGATATCGAACGTCATCGCATTCTTTATTGTCGTCACCACCGCGACGACGCTGCACGCCCACGGCATCACTAACATTCAAACCTCGGCCGAGGCCGCTGAAGCCCTGCGCGCGGTCGCGGGCCAGTTCACTTTTGTCGTATTCGCCGCGGGCATTATCGGCACGGGGATGCTGACGCTTCCCGTCCTCGCCGGATCGGCCGCTTACGCCGTGGGCGAACTGTTTTCATGGCGTGTCGGACTCGCGCGCCGGCCGTTCCAGGCCAAGGCGTTTTATGCGGTCGTCGCCGCGGCAGCGTTGATTGGTGTCGGCCTGAACTTCACCGCCATCGATCCCGTCAAGGCGCTTTACTGGAGCGCGGTGCTCAATGGGATTGTCGCCGTGCCGGTGATGGTCGCCATGATGTTTCTGTCGATGCGACCGGACATCATGGCCGGATTTACCTTGCCGCGGACGTTAAGGATACTGGGATGGATCGCGACGATCGTCATGGCAACCACGGTTTTCGCCATGGCAATTACATGGCTCGGATGAGCATCGCTTCGAAGGAGTGCAGGAGAGGGCCGGTTCAGGCAAGCCGCGTGGATCGCGCACACGCCGCTATCCGTTGTCCGGTAGATGCCATTGCGCCGCCCGGGAGCGGATAGTGTGGCGCGACGTGCGCACAGCCAACACCCTTGCACGTAAAGGTATAAGGGATCGGTGCAGTGACCTCCCTGTTCAAGAGCCCTGAGCGTTTGCGTCCGGCACCGGACAGACGCCGACCGGAAACAGGCGCACACATGAACTGTTCGATCACCGCCCGCCCGCAACGAAAAGTATGCAGTGGCGAGCATTTACCAGGTTGCCTTGGAGACCACGATGAAATTCACCACCGTTACCGCCCAGCGAGCACGTTCGCCTGCTCTCATGGCAGCGTTCGTTCTCGCGATAACTGCGTTCGCCAGTCCTGCAGGCGCTGCGACGACGGCGCAAAATCGAGCGCCCGCACATGTCATGACCGTCGCAGCCCATGAATCCGTGGATACACGCATCAGCAGCCTTCACAACAGGCTTCAGATCACGGCTGACCAGGAAGCACTCTGGCAAAAAGTCGCGCAGGTCATGCGCGACAACGCGACAACCATGGATGCGCTCAAAGACGCACGCAGGAGTCACGCAAACAGCATGAGCGCGATGGATGATCTCAAGGCCTACGGTCTGGCCGCCGATGCGCACGCTGACGGCATCCGAAAGCTGACGCCGGCGTTTCAGACGCTATACGACAGCATGTCCGACGTCCAGAAAAAGAACGCCGATCTGATTTTCCGGACCGATCGCCACCATGCGACGAAGAAGAGCTAAACGCGGGATCCCCGTAATGGGCAGCGACCTGATGCCGCCAGAAGCGTTGCCGGCATCGGATCGCAAACAGGAGTACATGATGAGAAGCACTGAACTGCGAACCGCCTGCAAAGGTTCGATTAAGGCCCGGATCGTAACCGCATCGGCCGTCACGCTGGCCGTCGGCTGTCTGTCGATGGCGCCCGCGCTTGGCGAAGACTACAACCACCAGGAGAACCAGCAACATACGACAAATGGCGAGAACCACTATAACCAGGGAAATCGACAAGATCACAGGAATCAACACGAGCAACAGGCCCAACGTTATCAACGCGAGCAACAGACCCAACGTTATCAGCACGAGCAACAGGCCCAGCGTTATCAACACGAGCAGCAGACCCAACACTATCAACACGATCAATACGATGCCCAGCGCTACGGTGACTATTATCGCGGTCAGGACTATGTCTACGCTCCGCCGCCCGTTGTATATGCCCCTGAGCCGTCGCCAGGCATCAGTCTGTTCATACCGCTTCAGTTTCGTTAGCAGGAAACATGAGACCGTAGAAGTCCACCCTGGGCGCACCAGCGGCCCTCGGGCCGCTCTCGCGAGGCAGGCATAAGCGGGAATCCGGCAACTGGCACGAAAGGAACCTTTCGACAATCACTCGCGCCCGTTACCGCAGCGCGGTTCGCCATTGCATGAGATTCACGCGCTGCAATCCGGGGATCAACATGTCAGTCCATCCAGCGTTCTTCCGGTCTTCCGTGAGCCAGCTTCCCGTTTATCCGGCAAATCCGTCAGACGAAATCGTGGCATGCCCGCCCCGGTCAGCTGTCGCGACTCCGCCTCACATTTTCGATCTCTTCGCCCAATCAAGCAGAACGATTGCCGCCAGTGCCGGCGGCCTGGGGATTGGACTCACCGTCGTGAAGGCAATTGCCGCCGCCCATGGCGGAACCGCTTCGGCCAGCAGCTCCGGCGCCGGATCTGGCGGTCAATTCCTGCTCCGTCTGCCCGTTATTGCGGTGCGGCAAAACGTTCGCTACGCGTGACGTTCTGAACGCAACGTGCGCCATGGCGCAGGCGCGTTGCCGCTCATTCGGAAGCGCAGTGGTCTTGCACAGAAGGCGTTTTCCGGAGCGTGTTACACAGGATCGTCATCTGTCTGCGCGTCCCGGCGGACTATAATCCAAGGCAGACACACCAGATCGGAATCAGGAGGGCGCCGCTGCGCGGGACCATGCAGCGGCGCCCTTTCGGTTCGACTGACGCGACTGCGAACCGCTTTTTTAAGCCTGATACTATGAAGAGCGATGCCGCGACACCGTTGCGCAGTGTTCAGGCAGGACCTCAAGGAGCAGCACATGACAAACGCGCAGGATCCGAAGAAAAATCATCTGCTCGCGGTTGTGCCAGAGGCAGAGTGGCTGCGTCTTGGACCTCATCTGGTCCGGATCGACATGCCTCTTGGGCAGGTCGTATATGAATCTGGCGACCGGCTCGATCACGTCTACTTCCCAACTACGTCGATCGTCTCACTGCTCTATGTCATGGAAGACGGCGCGTCCGCCGAAATCGCGATCGTCGGCAATGAGGGGCTGATCGGCATTGCACTCTTCATGGGCGGCGAAACCACGCCAAGTCGGGCAATCGTGCAAAGCGCGGGTGAAGCGTACCGGCTCGATGCCCGGATCCTGAAAGAGGAATTTCACCGGGCAGGCCCGGTTCAGCGCCTGTTGCTGCGCTATACCCAGGCACTCATCACGCAGATGGCCCAGACCGCCGTTTGCAACCGTCATCACTCTATTGACCAGCAACTCTGTCGCTGGCTACTGCTGAGCATCGATCGCCTACCGTCAAATGAACTAAAGATGACGCAGGAACTGATCGCCAACATGCTTGGCGTGCGTCGATCCGGGGTCACCGAAGCGGCATTGAAACTGCAGGACGCGGGGTTGATCCGCTACAGTCATGGTCATATCGAAGTGCTGGATCGCCCGGGGCTCGAAATGCGTGTCTGCGAGTGCTACGGCGTGGTGAGACGGGAATTCGACCGTCTGTTGCCGGCCCTGAAGGCGCTGTAGGCAGCGCGGCATTCCGCGCCAGACGGCCCCCGACTAAAGCTCGATGATCACCTTGAGCGCCTGTGTCTCTGCAGCGTGCGCAAAGGTCTCGTAAGCATTCAGGATGTCGTCGAGCCTGAAGCGATGCGTAATCAGCAGCGCGGCGTCGAGCCTGTCAGCGCGCAGGCTTCTGAGCAGCATGGGTGTGCTGACCGTGTCGACCAGTCGTGTGGTGATGGTAATGTTTCGATCCCACAGACGCTCCAGATGCAGATCCACCTTCGTTCCGTGCACGCCAACGTTGGCAATCGTGCCGCCCGGGGCGACCAGCTCCGCACATAGTTCAAAGGTAGCCGGAACGCCAACCGCTTCGATCACGGAGTCCACGCCGCGCCCGGCGGTCATTTTCATAACGGCCTGTACCGCGTTACGGTCGGCACTATTGATCACCGCCGTCGCGCCGAAACGCCTCGCCGCTTCCAGCCGGTTATCGTCCAGATCGATCATGATGATCTCCGCCGGCGAATAGAACCGGGCGGTAAGCAGTGCCGCAAGGCCGATGGGCCCTGCCCCTACGATCGCAACGGTACTACCGGGCTGAACCTTGCCGTTGAGCACACCGCATTCAAAGCCCGTCGGCAGGATGTCGCTCAGCATCACCATCGCCTCGTCGTTGGCGTCGTCTGGAATGCGATAGAGACTGGTGTCCGCGTGGGGAATGCGAACGTACTCGGCCTGCGTGCCGTCGATCGTATTCCCGAGCATCCATCCGCCGGTGGTGCAGTGCGAGTACATCTGCTGACGGCAGTAAGCGCATTTTCCGCAGGCGCTGATGCAGGAGATCAGGACGCGCTCACCCGGCGAGAATGTAGTCACGGCCTCTCCGACCTGATGGACGACGCCCACGCCCTCGTGCCCAAGAATGCGGCCCGGCTGACAACTCGGGACGTCACCTTTGAGAATATGCAGATCGGTGCCGCAGATTGTCGTTTTGCTTACCTTGACGATCGCGTCCGTGGGCGATGCCATCTCCGGTATTGGACGCTGCTCAAGGGACTTTTTCGACGGCCCCATATAAACGAGTGCTTTCATTGCGGACAGCTCCACCTTGTTGAGTCGGATGTGTCGTTGCCAGTTTCGGTCTCGCGAATAGCTTCACGCGCTTTACGGACCAGGAACGTGTACCGGCGATTCAGGCCGCGATGCCGCTACGTTCTCCGACTTCTCTGCCCAGTACCCTTTCTTGCCATAAAACGCGTAGAGTTCCGTCTCGTAGTCCCGGACTACCGGGACGCTGCTGTCATAGGCCGGACTATCCTTGATGGCGTCGCGGGTAAGCTCTGTAGAGACGGTGGTTTCGTACCAGTCGATCAGGAAAATCCAGTCGGTTGCGATCAGCACTTCTTTTGCCGCTGGCCACCAGTTTCGCGTATCCACGACCAGGTAGCGCATGGTCCAGGTCTGGTCGTCGAAAATGAATCCGGACACGTGACCGAAAACGCCATCGGCAGCCTCGATGTGATAGCCGTCCACGGCGTCCGTACTGCGCAGATGGCTATCCCCTGGAGGCTTGTCGGCGTACAGCGCAAGCTGCTCGCGCGTATCCGTTGAAACATCCGGCAGCAACCCGGGACCGAATGCGGGGTAGCTGCTCATCCCCCACACTCCCAGGCCACCCCAATAGTTCGGGTACCCGTAGTAGCGAAGGTATTCCGCCTCATGCTGGCGTGACACAGGTTTGTGCGTGTCGATGGCCGGACTGTCGCTGACCTGCTGACGCGTCAGATCGACGTGCACGCTCGTCGCGCCCGGATCCGAGTGCCTGACTGAGTACGGTGAGATCAACACGCGCCGCTCACTGATCCAGTTTCCCGTCTTGACGACGAGATAGCGAATACCCCACGCTTCATCATCGAAGTAGACTTCCTCGATGCTGCCTATTTCGCCATCGCTGGCGGCGACGGTGCATCCCTTGAGACTCTCGATGGTTCGCAACATGGTTCAATACTCCTGCCGCTGGCAACACGGCATCAATGAAGATGGCCTCCGAACAGCCCCAGCAGCCCGATGACAATCAGATAGATTGCAACGATATAGTTCAACAGGCGCGGCACCACCAGAATCAGAATGCCAGCGATCAGTGAAACGAGTGGGCCTGCGCTCGTCAGATAGTGCATGATTTATCTCGTCAAAACCGAAACGGTAAGTGAGCGCGTTCGAGGCGCGGCGGCCCTGTCCGCTAGAGCGCGTTGAGCCGGGTCACCTACGTGCCGTCAACTGTCGCTCCCGCCATCAAGCCACCGTTCGTCAGCACGAAAGCGTCAACCTGCCCCGTCGCGGTGCCCGTGTCGACATTGCCGTTCGCACCGATTTTCAGTACCGCCACCGATGCGTCGCCACCGGCTGACCAGCCCTCGCTATTGCGGAATCGATCGAGTGCGCTCTCAGTCATGAACAGAAAGACGATTGCCCTGGATTGCGCGCCGACCTGTAGCCCGACGGACGCCGTTACGGTGCTGTAGTACCCCACCGACCGTCCGCCGACGCGCAGCGCGCCTTCGCCATACTGTCCGCCCAGACCGAAGCCCGCATCGAGGACCGATGGGAAGATCAGCATGCCGCGAGATTTGCCGACCAGTTCGCGCGAGCCGGGAGCAATGTTGTAAAGGCGTGCGAGGGTTGAGTCGGCACCTGCATCGATGATGTGGCGCTTTTCCGTCTGACGGGCCATCGTATCTGGCGCATTGCCGGTCGTCGTGCAGCCGGATAGCGCAACGCCGATCGCGAGGATCGAGCCCGGCGCGCCCCACATGAACGTTCGTCGTTGCACCGCCGTCTCCCGTTTTTTTCCGATGTTTCCAACGCTACGCCCAATCCGGTCCCGATGCGGTACGACAGCGTACAGACAGGCGATCGCATTGTTCGTAATCTGGAGCCTGATGACCGGCAAAGTGATTTGCCGGGCTCCTGGCTTCGCGGCTGTGCAGATGGAAGTCAATCAGGCCGGGGATTGCGGAGTGATTCGAGCGCGTTTGCACGAACGCTCAACCCGAGCAGCATGATCGGCGTGATCGTGATAGCCGTACTTGTCATGGTCCTGATGGGGAAGATGTAGAGCCCGTCTTTGGCCGCCAACGCAGCCAGTGGCCAGCGCAACAACTTGAAAGGAACGACATGATCTACGCGATGTGGGGTATTTCGACCGCGATGGCGTTGATGTTCACCATCGCGTTCTACAGGTATCGACAGAGTCTCGTGCGAAAGCAGGAGATCCGCTGGCTGGGTGAACATCACGTATTGGACAGGCTGCGTGAGCGGCTTGGACTGTAGCCACAGGCGCACTCTCCGGTGAGAAACGGGAGGTGCCTTAGGTTTTCGCGAAGTTTTTACAGGGAGGAAACTGTGTCGTGTCAAGCGTTCGAAAAGGACCTCGCTCACCTTGAGCGCATTGTCCCGCAACTCGTTGCGACAAGCCCCCTTGGCCTCGAGTATTGGCGCGATCGGATTATTTCCCTGAAATCAATGCAGGAGCTAAATCCCCACTGTATCAAGCGGGTAACGCGCCTGCTCGGACTGGTCGACCAGATCGAAGGCCGGTCGGAATCGCGTGCAAACGCCGTTCGAGGCGGCGTTTGAGTCGCGTACCTGCCCGAACAAACACGCGCAGCTGCGGGTCTGACTACCCGCTATATGTTCCGCCCGTCTGATGTTCTCGTTGGAGACTTCAAAGACTTGTATGTTCGCCGGGATCGCGTATGGGCGGGCCGCTATTAACCATCAACGGAGCTGTGTGGATACCGGCGTTCGTGCGCCTTTAACGGCGCCATCTTTTTCGGAGTACAAGATCATGACCATCCCCACCATCGAGTACAAGGGCTACGTATTGAGTGCCTATTCAACCCAGGTATTTCCGCCGCACCGCGATCCATACGCCAAAGGGCCGCGCCGCTTCTCATCAGTCGTCAGGATTGACGCGCCGCCCTCTTCTGGCGTCGAACCACAGCGCTATGCAACGCAGTATGTCGACGCTGATCCCACGCAATCCGTCGATGCACTCAACCTCGCGATGCAATTTGGCAAGGACATTATTGACGACAAGATCCACGTGAACGAACTTTGAGGCGCCTCCCAGAGCCTGGCATCAAGCGAGACAGGATTTTGAATGTTCGGATTTCTGCGCAGCTACTTTTCCAACGGCCTGGCGATTGATCTCAGCACTTCGAACACACTGATCTACATGCGCGGCAAAGGCATCGTCCTGGACGAACCTTCGGTCGTGTCGATTCGTCAGGAAGGCGGCCCGAGCGGAAAAAAGACCATTCTGGCAGTTGGCAAGGAAGCCAAGGAGATGCTCGGCAAGGTGCCGGGCAACATTGAAGCCATCCGCCCGATGAAGGACGGTGTGATCGCCGACTTTAACATCACCCAGCAGATGATCAAGCAGTTCATCCGGATGGTGCACGCACCGCGTATATTTGCGCCGTCGCCGCGCATCATTATCTGCGTGCCGTGCGGGTCCACTCAGGTCGAAAGGCGTGCAATCAAGGAAGCCGCGCATAGCGCGGGCGCGTCGCAGGTCTACCTGATCGAAGAGCCCATGGCCGCCGCAACCGGCGCAGGCCTGCCCGTGTCCGAAGCGATTGGCTCGATGATCGTCGATATCGGCGGTGGGACCACCGAAGTGGGTGTCATTTCGCTCGGCGGCATCGTGTACAAAGGCTCCGTGCGCGTCGGCGGCGACAAGTTCGACGAAGCCATTGTCAACTATATCCGCCGCAACTATGGGATGCTGATCGGCGAACAAACCGCCGAATCCGTCAAGAAGGAAATCGGCTCTGCTTTCCCGGGCTCGGAAGTCAAGGAAATGGAAGTGAAAGGTCGCAATATGTCAGAAGGGATACCACGCAGCTTCACGGTCTCCAGCAATGAGATCCTGGAAGCCCTCACCGATCCGCTGAACCAGATCGTATCGGCGGTCAAGATCGCGCTCGAGCAAACGCCTCCAGAGCTCGGCGCCGATATCGCCGAGCGCGGCATCACGCTCGCGGGCGGCGGAGCACTGCTACGCGACCTTGATCGGCTGCTCGCCGAGGAGACCGGTCTGCCGGTGTTCGTTGCCGAAGACCCGCTGACCTGTGTCGTGCGCGGATCGGGCATGGCACTCGAACGCATGGATAAATTCGGTAGCGCCTTCGCCTACGAATGAGCGTGGCGGCGCTGTCGCGAGGTAAGGTCTCTGCGGTGGCCAGACCTGGTCAATTTATATTTCCACTTATCCAGCCTTCCTGGAGATGCTCTGGACCGGTGGTGCAGCGCGGAGCGCAGGTCGCGCAGTCGCTTTTGCCGATCTCCGGCGAGGGACCTTGCCGCGATGATGGGCGCTATCTGCGGTAATCGAAGACCGCTACCGTACAGACTTTTCCTGTAGTACGTGGGAACGTGTAGTGCGAAAGAATCTTTTTCACCGCTACCATGACAAACGCCGTTCTCAACACGCTGCTAACCGTGCTTACCGCCATCAGTGCTGGACTCGCTCCCGCACCGTCCTACGCCTACGCACTCGATCCGCAACTCGACTGTAAATCGAGTGCGCACGCTTTCATCGCCCCACTCCTGAACGACCAGTACATCGATCCGAGTCCGATGCGCGTCGAAGCGAACTCGGTCAACGCTTTTCGACCGACGCACAGCAGCACCCTGACGGCATTTGGCTTTCGCGTCTACGCGGTTCTTGGGTATGAACACGACGATGCGATCTTCAAAAGCGGCGGCGGCCAGGCCATCCCCGACTCGTCCTATGGCGCGATAGTAGTCGGCCCAGCGGAGTCGGTCGAAGCGCGCGTACGCGAGGCCGGCAGCGACGCGGTCGTCCACCAGGTAGTCCCCCTGTTGCTCACGGCCATTTTCTGCGAGGGGCCGCACCCCGCAACACAACCGGACAACGCGCAGGCGTCTGCGCTGAACGACAGAAAGAAGTAAAGGAAAGTCATGAAGAAGCGAAACCTCACATGGACGCTGATCGTCCTGTCTCTGATTTCCGGCCTGGGCGCGTGCATCCTGGTTCCTGTCGGCGGCTATGGCTATAGCGGCGACAACCACCAGCGTGGCGACTACCACCAGGGCGGCGAATATCACCAAAGCGGCAACTACGATCATGAAGGCCGCAACCATTACTAGACCACGCACCGAATGACCCCGCATTGCGCAGGCGCGGGGGAGGAAAGACAGTTCGTGGTCCGCTCACGGTGCATGGCCCGCTGATCGTTCGTGGCAACCTTGAAGTAAGCGGCCCGCTCACTGTCGATGGACCTGCCGGTGCCGTGGGGAGTATCGATGCCGGCGGCCCGATTGTCGAGCGTAACCAGGCGCCTTAGGTTGCACGGCGTGTCGACGCCAACCCAATGTCCGACAAATCCGCGCAGCCCCCGCGCGGATAGAAGGACGATTGTCCGATACCGTACCGGCTGCATCGACCGGATACGAGAAAGTAAGATTTATTAGCGCGCACGCAGGCGGCCCGACATGTCCCTTCCAGGGAGCATGTGCAGCGAGAGCCTCCGGTCCCGTGCGCCGTCATGATCAAAGTGGCAATCGCAGATGCCCATCCCGTCTTGCCCGACGGCGTGCGCACAGCGCTCGAAAGCACCAACGATTTCGAAGTCGTGGGCGAAGCCGGGGACGGCTCAAGTAGTACACGTGCACTTGCGCTCCCGACTGACGCGCGTGACACCTGGACAGCAAACGCTTCTTCCGAATGCATTGCTGGCAGGAACGGTCACAAAGAATCCAGTCACGTAGCCTGAGACGGCCAGGACCGCTACCGTACAGACACCTCGGTGTCGTATGTGCGAATGTGAACTTACACCCTGTGCGTACCGATTGTTCATGGGCAGCTCTCGTGCGGCACGCATTCGCGGACGGCCGGTAACTGGCGCGACGATGCAAATCGTCGTTGTGACAGAACGTTGGAGTCACGAGACCTGCCGCTGGTTGGTCATGACCTGCGCGCTACGCGATGTCACCGTTTATCGGGGTGAATTCAAGGAGCGTGTCATGTACAACATCGTCTGGCTCGTAGGGGCCGTGGTTATCGTTCTGTTTGTGCTCGGCTACGTTGGATTGAGGTAAGCCGTGAGCCCACGGTGGAGAACGTCGTCATCGGGATCCCGTCATTTACAGATGATGGCCTGCGCCACCCCGGTGATTGCATTCAATCGTGGTTCTGTGCCTGAAGTGATCGACCACGGTGTGACCGGCTACATCTGCGAGGACGCCCAGGGCGCGGTGGCTGCATTGCGACGCCTGAATGAACTGTCGCGCACTGAAATCCGAACTTTCATATGAATACTTCCGGGAAGATTGCAGCGAACGTATCACTGTGGGCAGATTGTAGCCCTCACGAAAAGCGCCTCTCCGTGAAGCCGTCCCATCCAACTCCGCTTTGGCACGCTAATGCCGTTCAGGCAGGGGATAGCACCCATGCGATTTCTATAGCGCTTTCAAATCGGGCAACAACCGGTCGAATTCGCGCTTCACCACGCCGTAACACTCGCACACGCGCTGTTCGAGCCCCGGTCGATCCAGTACTTCGATATGACCGTGACTGTAGCGAATCAGCCCCGCATCCTGCAGTTTCAACGCCGCTTCGGTGACACCGGATCGGCGTACGCCCAGCATGTTGGCGATCAGCTCCTGGGTCATTCCCAGTTCGTTCGACAACAGGCGGTCGATGCTGAGCAGCAGCCATCGGCACAACTGCTGGTCGATCGAATGGTGCCGGTTGCAAACGGCGGTCTGTGCCATCTGTGTGATCAAGGCCTGTGTATAGCGCAGTAGCAGGCGTTGTACCGGACCCGCACGGTGGAATTCCTCTTTCAGGATGTGGGCATCCAGCCGGTAGGCCTTGCCTGCACTTTGCACGACCGCCCGGCTCGGCGTGCTTTCGCCGCCCATGAAGAGGGCAATGCCGATCAGCCCTTCATTACCGACGATCGCGATTTCGGCGGACGCACCGTCCTCCAGGACATACAGCAGCGACACGATGCAGGTCGTCGGGAAATAGACGTGATCAAGGCGGTCCCCCGATTCGTAGATGACGCGACCGAGCGGCATATCCACCAATACCAGATGCGGAGCCAGGCGCGCCCACTCCGCTGCAGGCAGCACCGAGAGCAGGTGATTTTCGTTTTGAGGATACTCGTACGACATTTGCCACTCTCTGCAGCCTGTCCAGAACCGCCCCGGTTTCGCCGACGATTTCCTGACCGGTGAAGATGGATAAAGGGATCAACGCCCCTAACGGCCCGGCGGGCGCGCGGCGGCGTCGCCGCCATACGCCAATCTTCGCCGGGCGCTGCGTCTACACCGTTAAATTATAGGTCGCGCGCGAATAACGGCCAGTGACGCAATCCCCCAATGACCTCCAACCGGGCGCCAGCGCTTCCTCGTTGACGAGCGGCGAAAGCAGCACAAGATGCGTCTCCGGCCTGCGGGACTCGACCGCACGCCACCGCTCATGTGCGGTCGCAAACACCACAGTGGTTCGTGACAATCGGCAGCCGGAGCGCAAACTCGCTGCCTGCACCCTGCCCGGCGCTCATCGCCGAGGCGAGCCGAAATCGCGGATACACAGAGATTGAAGCCGTAGGGTCTCAGATGCAATGCGGTAAGTCCGCACGGTGACGGTCAGATCGGTAAAACAGCCGGATCGCGGGGATTGGGGCTGCGGCTGAGCTACAACTCTGTCCCGAATGCGTTGCCGCGGGAGCGGCCTTTCATTCCCGCCTCCTGACTCGCTTCCTGACCGCTCACCGGCCCCCTCACGTGACAGACCACGTCATTGGTTTGTACACCGCCCCGCAACGGAAAGAGGCCGCGGGCACCGAGCCGGATGTCACCCGTACTGGCGAAGTCGCAGCGAGAACTCTTCGAGCGCGTTGATGCCACTTTGCTCGGCACGACGACACCAGTCCTGCAACTGCAGGAGCAACTGTTCGCGGGAGGCATTCGACCGTTTCCAGATCGCGGACAGTTCCTCGCGCAGTTCGACGTAGGTGCGCAGCTTCCGATCGTGCTCGTACATTTCCGTCAACGGCGGATGTCGCGGCTTGCCGTGAGTCACCGGCTCCTCGCGTAGCCAGTTCCTTACGCCGCGTATAAGAAGGAACTTCTCATGGCGGCTGAAGTGCTCCGTGCTTGCCAGTTCGTGCCGGTAGGCACGCTCGGCCGCCCGGGCGTAGCTCGCCATAATCGAGTAGCGGTTTCGCAGTACAGCTTGCAGCGTGTCGTCGTCGAGCTCCAACTTGCCTTTGACCAGACGCGGCGCCGTCGCCACTTTCCTGACCTTTGCCAGTCCCAGCGTAGACAGGATGCAAATGTACATCCAGCCGATATCGAGCTCGTACCATCTGTTCGATAGCTTTGCAGATGTTGCATAGGCGTGGTGGTTGTTGTGAAGTTCTTCGCCGCCGATCAGGATGCCAAGGGGAATAACGTTCGCGCTGTCATCTGGAGTACCGAAGTTGCGGTAACCCACGAAATGGCCCAGACCGTTGACCACGCCCGCTGCCCAGAACGGTATCCATATCATCTGGACGGCCCACACCGACACGCCGACGACACCGAATAGAGCAACATCGATGACCATCAGCAAGCTTATTCCGAGGTTCGGGTACTTCGCGTAGATGTTCCGTTCGATCCAGTCGGCCGGCGTACCATAGCCAAATCTGCGCAGTGTTTCCTCGTTCCTTGTTTCGGCTCGGTAGAGTTCAGCACCTCCGAACAGCACCCTCCAGATTCCGCTGATCCGCGGGCTGTGCGGGTCCTCATTAGTCTCGCACTTCGCATGGTGCTTGCGGTGGACCGCTGCCCATTCACCCGTCACCATGCCCGTCGTCATCCACAGCCAGAACCGGAAGAAATGGCTGACAAGCGGATGCAGCTCAAGTGCCCTATGCGCCTGGCAACGGTGGAGGTACACCGTCACGCTGATGATCGTGACATGTGTCGATATCAGTGTGGCTAGCAAGATCTGCCACCAGAAAAGGGAAAGCAGACCGTCGGAGAGGAACGCGATTGAATTGCTGAACAAGTGGACCTTCTTTCTACGGGCAACGTAGCGGCTTGCAGTTGCCTCTACATTCCACGCGGGTAGTGAATGGAATGCGTCCGATCCTCTGCGCAGCGACGGACGCAGGCCAAACCCACAGGCCAAACCGATTGCCAGAAATGAAGCGACGCGAAATCGGTCACGGCTATTTCGCATCCGTCTAGACCGCCTCGCGCCCGAACGTCACTCACACGATGAACGCAACTGTGGAGAATATCGGTACGGTGTCGTACCGGGGGCGCGTTCCCTGGCGGCATCTGATGCGTCGTTTGCTCGAAGCGACGCGTTGGCCACCACCAGCAACGTCGCGCCCTGGTCGCAAAGCGTTGCATCAAGGTCTTCAAACTTCTTCAGCAACTTTGTTCGTAGTATGTGGTAACTGATAGCGAGACATAGGGAAATCGCGCTCACCAGCCTGTTTGGCTGGCGAGCGATAAGGACGCCGCCGCGAACCGGGTATTGCAGTCCGATATGTCGGCGCGGTGATCGAAAGCGTCTTTAAACACGCTGCATGCAAGGGCATCCGAAGTCGATACGGTGGCGTACGCGAGAGGAAGGCATGAGGGTGCGCGTTGCGACGCCGAGTCTTTAGTGCTCCCCCTTGTGTGCAGTCGCCCGCGGCAACCCATTCTCAACCGGCTATCCGCCTGCGACGGTGAGGGCGGACGTGTCAACGCTCTTCACGCCTTTCACTTTCTCAGCGATGTCCTTCACGTGATCGACGGCGTCCTGGTTTGACAGAGCCCCCTTCAGAACCACCACGCCGTGAATCGTCTCCACGCTCACATCGAAACCCTTGCTGACGCTGTCCGCAAGGATCCCGGACTTCACCTTGGTGGTGATCCAGCTATCAGATGCGACCCGCTCTGTCTTTGTGACCGCCTCGTGCGTCCGGGCCGATGCCTTGCTGCTCGCGGGTGTTTTCAGGTTGTTGTCGACGCTCTTGACGCCATCGACTGACTTTGTCGCCGCCTCAGCCACGGTCTTCGCGTTTGAGTTGCTTGCCGAGCCGTCGAGCGTGACCACGCCGTTGGTCGTGGTCACGCTGATGTCAGATTTTTTGAGGCTGTCATCACCCATCAGCCTGGCCTTCACCCTGGTCGTGATGACGGTATCGGTGAGCATCGCGCTTACGCTGTCGCTGTGGGGCTGCGGGATGGTTTCATCCCCCGAGGCTGCGCCAGCCGTCCCGATGCTAACCCCGGTAATCAGACCGACTGCAATCAACGTGTTGAGAACTGCGGTTCTGCAAAAATAGGTCCTGCTCATGATGCTTCTCCGATTTGCTTTCTGTACGACTTGATTCACGAAAGGTGACTCGCCAGTGTCCAAAAGAGCCGTTATCGTGAAGATGTCCAACTACTGGTGGTTCTGACTGCGGCCTTCGTCCTGGTTCTCGCCCCCTCTCTTGAGGCGCCGTTTGGGCGCGTTGCATCTGTGACGGCGGCTGCATCGATTGCGCCTGATGCATCGGCTGTGAGGGTGGTGCCTGCTGTGCGACATGCTCTGGCTGCCGTTTTTGTCGCTGCTGTAGCTGTTGTTGATCCGGCTGCGAATGCAGTTGCTGCCGCTGCTCCAGCTGTTGTTGATCCGGCTGCGGATGCGGTTGCTGCCGCTGCTCTAGCTGTTGTTGATTCGGCTGCGAACGCAGTTCCTGAGTCGACGATCGTTGCATAGGCGCTTGCTGCTGAGGCCCGGCGCGTGAGCTGCCCGGGTTGCCCTGCTGTCGATAATCCTGCCGCGTTACGGCATCACCTGGCTGATAGCGGTAGTTCGCGGATCGAATCGCATATTGTTGTTCTCCCGTACGTGGATAGCGGTCCCCTGAGTACTGTCGCTGGTAGTCTGGCGGCGGGGCTGCACGTGGGACGGCGCGCCGGTCCCAATGGTCCCATCCGGTTCGACGAGCCTCCCAGTCGCGGCCCCAGCGCTCACTCCAGTGTGGCGGAGCGTTGGCGCTCCAGTCACGAAAATACGCAGGAGGCTCGCGGTAGTAGCGCACAGGAATGCGCAGCACAAACGGTGGCACATCCATTGGCCCCACCGACTGCCACGGACCGTTGTACCAACTGCTCGAATACCAGTTGTCCTGCTGGTACACCCAGTACAGGCCGTCGTAGAAGAAGTAATTCGAATTCGCTTGAGGCGCGTAGTAAACGGGGTAGCCCGGCACTGGAACGAGTTCGGGATATGACTGCATGTTGGTACCGATGTTGACGCCCGGCACTCCGACATCGACGCTGATCTGGCCGTGGACTGAGATTGCCGGGCACAACAACATCGATAGCGCAATAATCAGGTAACGCATTTTTGCCCCCGATAAGGAGTACTTTATCAGCGCAAGCGCCGGGTACTGTGCATTGATCCCGGTCAACAGAATGCGCGCGGTTTCGGCGGACGGATGCCGATAGATGCAATGAGTCCCCGAAGTTGTAGCAGTGAGATCTCTTGAAGGGATAGCCCAGGACCTACGCGCGCCGCTTTCGACGGGCGGTACATGTCAAGAATGCCCTCGCCGGGGCGAAGCCAGCACTCGACGTCATCCTGAACGGTCACCATCTTCTATTCACACCGTGGCGTCACCTCACCGGGAAGATATCCACGGATGATGCTGCTCCGTCCAGGCTCGCCCGGCTATTTACCGATCTGGTTGCCGACCACGCCACCTACGACCGCGCCGCCGACTGTGCCCACCGCGCTACCGCCTGTAAGCACAGCACCACCGACGGCGCCTATCCCGGCACCAGCAGCCGTGTCGACGCCTCGCTGGGACATGCCAGAGCAACCCAGGCCTCCCATTGCGACAAGGAGCGTTAGCGTACCTATTGAAAATAAGCGAGTGCAGTTCATTTTGATACCACCTATATACGTAAGTGACGCAATCCGACGCGTCTGCCATCAAGGGCCACCGATACAGGTTTCACTCGCCCGCCAGTAGACACTCTCTTGATACACGAATTGCCGGTTCCCGTCGGTCCGGCAGCGTACACGTCCGGCCGCTCCCATCTTTGAGATGCCCGATGGTGGAGGAAGCCGCTAAAAATAAATCGCAGGCGCGTGCGGATACGATTTAGTCGAATCCCAATGCAATCAATCTCTACGGGCGAAATCGTTTTAATATCGACGAACCGGCGGCGGCATCTGCTTGAGCTAACCATTCACGTCGCGGCAACTACATCGCCCAGACAAATGTCAGGCGCGCGTGAGCGTCATTTGTAATATTCATCGTACGATGTTCGGCTTGCCCCTTATAGCTAACGCTGACCGTGTAATGTCCACTGGGGAGAGAAACCAGCATGAATGGGCCATCCGAACTCGTCTCCAGAACCGTGTTCCCTTTGCCATCCGTGATCGTGACGGGGACATCCGAGAGATATTGATTCTGATTGCTCGTCTTGCCGACGAACGTCAACACCATGGGGTAGTTGTGCATGACGTCTTTGATCGCTCGTGCCTGGTCGCTCCCGATCCCCCCCGTTAGATAGGTCACGTCCCCGGCATGCTGTATCGCCGGAAGGTCCATCTCCGCCGCAATCGCGAGATTCACGCCGAAAGCCGCACCTAGAATCAATACCCATTGCAAGACGTTGCGCTTTTTCATGTCAGACTCCAATGAACACATCCATCCCGCGGTGCATCGGCCTGCTCATGCCTCGGGTAGTGTGATCATCGCGACATCAGATTGAATGCGCACATTGCGCTGTGCTTCAACTTTTAACGAGTATGGTGTTCACGATTGTCGGCATTGCCTTGATGCATCGCATCCGCAGAGCCCAAATCAGCTCTCTTTGAATTTCGCCGTAATGGCAGCAGCGGCCATTGCAGACGATCGAAGATTACCGTTCTGTGTGCGGCGTGTCATGGGAAGTCCACGACACTCACATAGACAGTGCGCGCAATACGAACAGTAGTCGGTACGGTGGCGTACTGGTTCCGGAGCGACATTGCCAACCTGCGCCGACGCAGCCTCAAAATGGAAAATACACAGGTATCTACGTCAATGAGTAACCGCGGGTTTTTGACAAACTGGCTGACACGCTTTGATATGGATTGGTTGATTCGCCCGTTCAGGCAACTGTGCAAACCGGTAACATATTCGTCGAAACAGCTTCCACAGTATGTCTTTGTGAGATCTGCTCAAGCCACTCTCAAAGGGGGAGTCGAGTAGACGCTACCGTACAGACGAAAGAACTTCGTCCGGATCAAGATGATCTCAATAACAGGAGGCCATCATGTACATCCAACTTTCACCCGAGGTCATCCAGATTCTCAAATCGCTTGACCGTAAGCGCGCGATTTCGCACACCTAGCTTCCGTTATTGATAAGGCTCACGATTGCGTCCGCAACCCAACTTTGCGGACGCAATCCATGACAGAAGATGACCTGAGCTTTTTGCCTTTGCGTGTGACGCGTGTTGGTGTCGGCGGCAAGCGAAGCTTCGACCCGGCGGACAAACGGCGGCTGATCGAAGCCTGTGTGCGGCCAGGCGCCTCACTATCGGGCCTCGCCCTTAAGGCTGGCGTGAATGCCAACCAGTTGCATAAATGGGTCCAGGCGCGTGAACGCTCCCGGCCCCCGATCGGGCACAACGAGCCAGTCCCGTCGTCGGCGTTTGTTTCGGTGGTCGCGATCGACGGGCCGACAACGGTCATGGCGTCCGCGCCCGCGTCGCACCGCGCCACCAGAGCAGAATCATCCTGCGTTTCGCCACGCTCAACACGAGCGGCACGGCTGTCGGCTCATCTGCCCAACGGCGTGAAGCTTGAGCTCGAATGTTCATCTGACGACGTGGCAATCGTAAATGCGATAGTTGTCGCATTGGGAGCGCGCTGATGTTCCGCTTCGAGGCGGACCTGACGGTCTTCCTGCATCGCGAACCGATCGACTTCCGGGCCGGCATCAATAGTCTCGTGACGCTCGTCGAGCAGTCCATGCAGCTCGATCCGTTTGCGCGCGCTGTGTTCGCCTTCCACAATCGCAAACGCAACCGGGTCAAACTGCTGTTCTACGATCGCAACGGTTTCTGGATGATGTTGAGGCGCCTCGAGGAAGACCACTTCGTATGGCCACGCCGGCAGCAGACCGTAGTCAAGCTGACGAGCGAGCAGTTGCACTGGCTCCTGGAGGGCATCGACATTGATGCTGTGCGCCGCCACCCGGTACGGTCGTACCATCACGCCAGCTGAGCGTTGGGCGTCGGAGGTCAGCGTCAGCCGGCCAGCCTGTTACAAATTCCCGTAAACCCATCGCGGGCGACACTTCGCTATCGTGGGGGCATGAACGAAGACGAATTCTCCCGATTGCCTCCGGCCACCCAGGCCTATATCCGTGAACTCGAGGCACGAAACCGGCAGCTGGGCGAACGGATTGCCCAACTGGAGGAGCAGTTCCGTCTGGCGCAGAGCAAGCGCTTCGCGCCGAGCAGCGAGAAGCTCCGGGATCGCGTCTTCGACGAGGCCGAACAGATCGCCGCCACCGAACCCGACGACGACACCGACGGTACCGAAGACACGTTCGCACTGCCCGATACTGGCCTGCCGGATGCACCTGGGCCGGCGCGAAGCAGGCCCGGACGCAAACCGCTGCCGGCACACCTGCCACGCCAGCGCATCGAATACGACCTGCCGGAAGACCAGAAGGTCTGTCCGTGCTGCGCGCAAGCGCTGCACCGCATGGGCGAAGAGGTCAGCGAACAGTTGCATATCGAGGTGAAGGCATCGGTGCTGCAGCACGTGCGCTTCAAGTACGCGTGCCGCCACTGCGAACGCCATGCCGAGCGTACGCCGGTGATCACCGCACCGATGCCAGCGCAGCCGTTACCGGGCAGCAATGCCAGTGCGGCGATGATCGCCACCGTCACAGCGGGGAAGTACGTCGACGGTACGCCGCTGTACCGGATGGCCCACGCGCTGGCTCGCGCGGACATCGAAGTCAGACGCGGCACGCTGGCGAACTGGATCATCCGGCCAGCAGAGCTGCACTACAGCCGGCTGTACGACGCACTGCGCAGGACACTGCTGTCGCAGCCGCTGATCCACGGTGACGAGACAACAGTGCAGGTGCTCAAGGAGCCCGGCAAGACCGCGCAAAGCACATCGTATATGTGGGTGTACCGCAGTGCTGAAGACTGTCCGGAACCGGTGGTGCTGTTCGACTACCAGCCGGGGCGCGGGCAGAAACATCCCCAGGCGTTCCTCGCCGGCTACGAAGGTCTTCTGATGACCGACGGCTATGCCGCCTGGCGCACACTCGAAGGCGCGACGCACTTCGGCTGTCTGGCGCACGCCCGCCGGGTCTTCGTCGACGCCCTCAAGGGCATGAAGAAACCCGGCGGTCGTGCCGCGCAGGCACTGGAGTACTTCAAGGCGCTGTATCAGGTCGAGACGCTGGCCAAAGGCGATCTGCCGGAAGGCGAAACACGGGACGCCTACACGTACCGGCTGCGCCAGCAACACAGCGTACCGCTTCTGGCGTCCCTGAAGGCGTGGCTCGACGAACAGGCCGCACAGGTCCTGCCCGAGAGCCTGCTGGGAAAGGCGATCAGTTATACGCGCAATCAATGGGATTACCTGAGCCGCTACGTCACCGATGGGCGTGCCCCCGTGGACAATAACGCGTTTCATGCCGCTAGCGGCATGACACCAGTTATGCCGACTTCCGGATTATGCCGCGTCATGAATCCACAGGCGCAGCAGTTGGGCGGATCCCTGTTCCGGGTCGCTCGGATTGTCGGCATTATT